>JBDTMR010000033.1:0-13095 GCA_039934175.1 Sphingomicrobium sp. | reverse complement strand
CATGCCATGACGGCCGCGCCGTTCAGTCACAAATGGAATAGCCTCCCCGCACCCGAGCGACGGCTGACTGGGGTCCGCGCCGCCGAATTCGCCGACCCGGCAAGCGAGGCGATGGCAATCGCTATCGCGCTCCGCGAAGCGATCGAGGTGCCGGGGAAAACGGCGGCGCTGATGACCCCCGACCGAATGCTCGCCCGCCGTGTCTCCGGTCTGCTGACGCGTTGGGGAATCGATGCCGACGACAGCGCAGGCCGACCGCTATCGCAATCGCCGGCCGGCACCTTGCTGCTCAACATCGCTGCCGCAGCGGCCGACAACTTCTCACCTGTCGCTCTGCTTGCATTGGTCAAACATCCCCTTGCCGGTGGGGAAGGCGAAGGCCGCAAGGTCTGGCTCGCCGCGGTTCGGCAACTCGACCTTGCGCTTCGTGGGCCGCGCCCACCCGGCGGGATCGTGGGAATCGATCGCCACTTTGGCGAGACCGACGACAAGAAGGTCATCAGGGGACGGCCGCACTGGCAAGCGGTGCGACCGGTTGTGGCCGACCTGGAGGCTTTGTTCACGCGCGTCACGACGCTGGCCGGGCTCGCCGCTGCTATGCGGCTTGGCGTGGAACGCATCGCGGGCGATCGGGCGTGGACTGGCGCCGATGGCCGCCTTGCAGCCGAACTGGTCGCCAAACTCGAGGCGGCGAGCGATTCTGCGTCCTTGGTCATCGACGATGGGGAATGGCTTCCAATCCTTCGCGATCTTGCCGATTCGATGCCGGTTCGTCCGCCCTATGGCGGCCATCCGCGCATCTTCATCTGGGGATTGATCGAGGCCCGGTTGCAGCAGGCCGACCTGATGATCCTTGGCGGTCTCAACGAAGGAAGCTGGCCAGCGCTTCCCAATCCCGATCCGTGGCTTGCGCCAAAGGTGCGCGCGATGCTCGGTATCGCCGGGCTGGACTATCGCATTGGTCTGTCGGCGCATGACTTCGCATCTGCCCTCGGCGCGCCGCGCGTCCTGATCACCCGCGCCCGCCGCGACGGGCGCTCGCCGACGGTGGCGTCGCGCCTGTGGCTTCGCCTCCAGGCGATGACCGGTGGACTGGCCCGAGATCACCGGTTGGAGGCTTTTGTCGCGGCCATCGACGACCCTGGCGCGCCCGAGCCGGTCGCGCGGCCGCGCCCGGCGCCGCCGGCCGACGACCGTCCGCGGGAAATCTGGGTGACGCAGGTCGATCGCCTGCGCGCCGATCCCTTCGCTTTTTACGCCCGCACCATGCTTCGCCTGCCGTCGCTCGATCCGCTGGATGCCGATCATAGCGCGGCCTGGAAGGGAACGGCGGTCCACGAAGTCCTGCAACGCTGGTTCGAGGAGGATGGCTGCGATCCCGATCTGCTCCTCGACCGCGCCAAGATCCTGGTCGCCGGCGACGCCATCCACCCGATGCTCCGCGCCTTGTGGCAACCGCGGCTGCTGGAGGCGATCGACTGGATTGCCGCGCAGGTCCGCGACGACATGGCAAATGGCCGCCGTCCGCTAAAGGCCGAGATCGACGGCGAAGCGGTGATCCACGGCATTACGCTCCATGGGATCGCCGACCGGATTGATCGTATCGACGGCGATGGTCTCGCGATTGTCGACTACAAGACCGGCCAACCGCCACGGCCCAAGGCCATCGATGCCGGGTTCGCACTGCAGCTTGGATTGCTCGGGCTCATCGCGAGGAGTGGCGGATTCGCCGATGTCGTTGGCGAACCGCAAGCGCATGAATATTGGTCGCTTGCGCGCGGCACGGACGGTTACGGCAAGCGTCAGGTGGTCGACAGGAAAACCGGTGCCACCGAATTCCTCGAGCGGACCGAAGCGCAATTCGCGCAGACCGTCGCCGATTATCTCATGGGCGACACCCCATTCGTCGCCAAGCTGCACCCGGCGCACGCGCCTTATGGCGATTACGACCAGCTGATGCGGCTGGACGAGTGGTACGGCCGCGATTGATAGATTACGGGCGCGGCTTTTTCTTCACGTTGGAAGCGTAGAGCAGGGCCGCCACGATCGCTGCCGAGCCGACGCCCACTGCGACCCCGGCCTTGACCAGTTTGGTCCGGCGCTCGTCGTCCTGGTCGTCCTTGTTCATGCTTCGCTCCTGTCTGTGACTTTTGCCTGATATTCTGCTCCGCGCCGCTTGGGAAGCGCCCGCGCAATTGCTAGGCTGGCTTTCATGTCGCGTCGCCTGCAAGCCTTGAAACCACTCCAGCACGAACAGGGTCTTGCTGCCGACCCGCAGGTGCACGCCGCCGTCTCGGCCTCGGCAGGGACGGGCAAGACCCAGGTGCTCACTGCGCGCGTGCTCCGCTTGCTGCTCGGCGGGGTTCGTCCCGAATCGATCCTGTGCCTGACCTTCACCAAGGCGGGTGCCGCCGAGATGGCCAACCGGATCGGCGAACGGCTGGCGGGCTGGGTGCGAATGAAAGATGTCGATCTCGCACGCGACCTCGAATCGCTTGGTGAGCCGATCGACCCGACGACCCGTGAAGAGGCGCGCCGTCTGTTCGCCCGCGTCCTCGAGGCACCGGGCGGGCTGCGCATCCAGACCATTCACAGCTTCGCGCAAAGTCTCCTCGCCTCCTTTCCGGCAGAGGCCGGCATCGCGCCGGGTTTCCAGCCGATCGAAGGCCGCGCCGAACAGGAACTGGCGCGGCGAACGCTCGCCGACGTAGCCGCTGATGCGGAGTCGCGCGGTGACGAGGCGCTGATCGGCGATATCCAGGCGCTCTCGATGCGGCTCGGCGAAGCGGGAGCCGAAGAATATCTGCTCAAATGCGCGCGCCATGCCGATTCGCTTGACGATCTAGGCCCGGCCTCGGGCATCGAACCGGCGCTTCGCGAGGTGGTGAGGTTACCCCACGGCGACATCGAAGACGCGATCGCAAAGTGGTGCGACGACGACGAATTTGACACCGCGTCGCTTGAACAGGCCCAGCGCGCGAACATCCTCTGGGCGACCGCGACCGGTACCGCGCAGGCGGCGGCGATTGGTGATTGGCTGGCCATGACACCGAACGGGCGGGCCGCCACGCTCGATCGATTGGCGCGGGTTTTCATGACTGGAAAAGGCGAGCCCCGAAAAGTCAGCAGCGGTCTTGCAAAATGCGACCCCGATTATTCTCACATTGCCGAAGCCATGATCGATGCGATCGGATCACTGCTCGCCATGCGCTCCGCCGCCGCGCTGATTGCGATCCAGGCTGCGGGGCTGCGCGCGGGTCAGGTCTATGCCGCCGCCTACGTCAATGCAAAGCGCGTGGCGGGAGTGGCCGACTTCGACGACCTCATCCGCTGGACCCGCAACTTGCTCGAGACGTCGGGCATGGGCGATTGGGTACGCTTCAAGCTCGACCGGCGTACGGACCATGTGCTGGTCGACGAGGCGCAAGACACCAACGACAATCAATGGGCCATCGTCGACGCGGTCGCCGGTGAATTCTTTTCAGGGTCGAGCGAGAGCGAACAGCGCTGGCGCACTTTGTTCATGGTTGGTGATTTCAAGCAGGCAATTTTCGGCTTTCAGGGCACCGATCCCAACGAATATGAGAAAGCGCGCGACAAATTTCGCGAAGCTGCCGAACGACTGACGAACGAGGCGCGCGACAATCCGGACATTCTGACCCGCGACTTTCGCGACCTGTCGATCAGCGCGAGTTTTCGTTCGTCGCCTGCCATCCTCGATCTGGTCGACACGGTTATCGGTGAGATCGGGCACGAAGCGATGGGCTTGCCGCGCCGGCCGGAGCCGCACCGCGCCTTCCACGCCGAGCGACCCGGCGAGGTCGAATGGTGGCCGCCCTTCGAACTCGACGACCAGGACGAGGCTGACGATACAGGGGAGGAGGGCTGGATTGCCGATTCGGACCGACTCTATGCGTCGAAGATTGCCGCCTATGTCCGTAGGCTGATCGATGAAAAGCCGCTTATGGCATCGACCGGCCAGCCACTTTCGGCTGGCGACGTCCTGATCCTGGTGCGAAGTCGCGGCGAACTCGCCTCGCTCATCGTCGCCAGACTTTTTGCCGAGCACGTCCCGGTCGCCGGCATCGACCGACTGCACCTTCATCGCCCGTTGGCGGTCAAGGATCTGCTTTCGGCGGTGACGTTCGCGGTACAGCCGCTCGATGATCTCAACCTCGCCAATCTTCTCGTTTCGCCGCTCGTCGGCTGGACCCAGGACCAGCTTTACGACGCCGCTTTTCGCCGCACCGGCAGCCTGTGGGGCGCGCTGCTCGACCGCGAACGGAGCGACCCGGCGTCTGCGCAGGCGCTCGACATCCTCAATGTCATCCTGGCGATGGCGGATTACACGACTCCGGCACGGTTCCTCGAAACCATCCTGTCGGGTCCGATCCAGGGCCGCCGAAAATTGCTTGCGCGTCTCGGCCAGGAGGCGCGTGACCCGATCGAGGAATTGCTTTCTGCGGCACTCGAGTTCGAACGCGGCGAAACCCCGTCGCTCGAACGATTCCTGGCCTGGTTTGGAAGCGGCGACGTCGAGATCAAGCGCGATCCGTCAGCACCGACGGACGCGGTTCGCGTGATGACGGTCCATGGGTCGAAAGGCCTTGAGGCGCCTTTCGTCATTCTCGCCGATGCGACCGCCGATCCCGCCAATCTCGGCCCAAAGAGCCCGCCGCTGGAATTTCCGGTCGACGGCGATCCGGTGCCGCTCATTCGTCCGAAGAAAGCGGAGCGTTGTCCGCCGTTCGACCTGTTGATCGAGAAAGAGGAAGAGCTCGACCGAGCCGAACATTGGCGGTTGCTTTACGTCGCCTTGACTCGCGCCCGGGAACGACTGGTCGTTGCCGGGGTCAAGAAACGCGGCGACGGCGAAGCGAGTTGGCACCGCGCCGTCGAAAAGGCGATGGTGGCGATGAATGCCGAACCCGAGGTGGAGGGCGTGCTGCGCTACCGAAGCAAGGGCCGATCGCCCGCCGTGACCCGGGGCGGCAAACGCGAACCCGTCGTCCACCGCTTGCCGGACTGGCTTTTCCGGAACGCACCGCAGGAGGCGCGCCCCCCGCGTCCGCTTGCCCCGTCGGCGCTGGTCGAGGACGACCAGCCGCATCCGCCGCCGTCGCCGGCAATGGCCGCCGCCGCACGACGCGGAATCCTCCTCCACGCCTTGTTCGAGCGATTGCCGGGCGTGCCTCCGGGCGATCGCCACGTTGTTGCGCTTGCATGGCTCGAACGGTCGGCCGCAGTCGACGATTCGACGCAACGCGAAGAGATGGCCGCGCTGGCCTGCGCCATTATCGGCGACGCCGATCACCGCGACCTGTTCGGTCCATCATCGCTGGGCGAAGCGCCGATCGCTGCGACCCTCCCCGACGGGAGGGTGATTGCGGGGACCGTCGACCGATTGCTGGTCGAGGCGGACCTTGTCCGACTGGTCGACTTCAAGACCGGTTTTTCGGTTCCGGCCAGCGAATCCGATGTTCCGCTCAGCCACCAGCGCCAGATGGCGGCTTACCGAGAAGCACTGCAGGTCATTTTCCCCGACCGAAGGATCGAAGCGTCGCTGCTTTACACCGCCGGTCCAAAAATCATTACGCTGACCGGTTGAGCCGGTGCAGCCGAGCGCCCATATGGGCGTCGAACCGAAGGAGAATTTGCATGGCAACGCGTGCCGTAACTGACCAGTCATTCCAGTCCGATGTGCTCGATTCCGACAAGCCCGTGCTCGTCGACTTTTGGGCAGAATGGTGCGGACCGTGCCGGATGATCGCCCCGGCCTTGGAAGAAATCGCCGGTGAAATCGGCGACAAGGTCGACATCGTGAAGCTCAATATCGACGAAAACCCGGGAACGCCGACCCAATATGGCGTTCGCGGAATTCCCACGATGGTCCTGTTCAAGGGCGGCCAGCCGGTTGCCCAGAAGGTCGGCGCCGCGCCGCGCGGGCAAATTCAGTCGTGGCTGGAAGGCGCGCTCTAATCGCGTGATTTTATTGACGTAAGGCGGGGCGCTCACCTATGGCGCGCCCCGTCCACGCACACGCGCGAGCGCGGCGTTCCCGCCGCCCACGCGAGACCCGCGTAGTTTGAGGAATTTTCATGTTTGCCGGATTGGCCAAGAGCATCTTCGGATCGTCGAACGATCGCTATGTCGCGAAGCTGCGCCGCATCGTCGATACCATCAATGGATTCGAGCCGACGATCAGCGCCATGTCCGACGAGGAATTGCGCGGCCAGACGATCCTGTTCCGTGAACGCCTCGACCGGGGCGAAAGCCTCGACGACCTGCTGCCCGAAGCGTTCGCGACCGTTCGCGAAGCCGCCAAGCGTACGCTTGGCCAGCGGCACTATGACGTCCAGATGGTCGGCGGTATCGCACTCCATCGCGGTGAGATTGCCGAAATGCGCACCGGTGAAGGCAAGACCCTCGTCGCTACGCTCGCGACCTATTTGAACGCCTTGCCCGGCAAGGGCGTCCATGTCGTCACCGTCAACGATTATCTCGCGACCCGCGACAGCGAATGGATGGGCCAGGTCTATCGCTTCCTCGGCCTGACCGTCGGTGTCGTCGTGCCGAACCTGATCGATCACCTTCGCCGTGAGGCCTATAACGCCGACATCACTTATGCGACCAACAACGAACTCGGCTTCGACTATCTTCGCGACAATATGAAATATGCCCGGACCCAGATGGTCCAGCGGCCGTTCAATTACGCGATCGTCGACGAAGTCGATTCGATCCTGATCGACGAAGCCCGCACCCCGCTGATCATTTCCGGCCCGACCGACGACAAGAGCGAGCTCTATGTCGGCGTCGATGCGGTGGTGAAGCAATTCGTCGCCGACGATTATGAGATGGACGAAAAGCAGAAGTCGATCGTCCTGACCGAGGAAGGGACCGAAAAGGCCGAGCGGATGCTCGAAGCTGCCGGGCTGATCGAAGGTCGCAACCTCTACGACATCGCCAACACGCAAACGGTTCACCATCTGAACCAGTCGCTGAAGGCGAACCAGATGTTCAAAAAGGACATCGATTATATCGTCAAGGACGGCAAGGTCGTCATCATCGACGAATTCACTGGCCGAATGATGGACGGACGGCGCTGGTCGGATGGCCTTCACCAGGCGGTCGAAGCCAAGGAAGGCGTCGCGATCGAGCCGGAGAACCAGACCCTGGCGTCGATAACCTTCCAGAATTATTTCCGTATGTATCCCAAGCTGTCGGGAATGACTGGCACCGCGCTGACCGAAGCGCCCGAATTCTTCGATATCTACCGGATGAACGTCGTGTCGATCCCGACCCACGTCGACGTCAAGCGGATCGACGACGAGGACGAATTCTACAAGAACATTACCGACAAGTTCGGCGCAATCGCCAAGGAGATCAAGAAGCGGCAGGAGATAGGTCAGCCCGTCCTGGTCGGCACCGTGAGCATTGAAAAATCGGAAATGCTGAGCGAGTTCCTCAATCGCGAGGACATCACCCACTCGGTGCTAAACGCCCGCTTCCACGAAAGCGAAGCGCATATCGTTGCCCAGGCCGGACGGCCGCGCGCGGTCACCATCGCCACCAACATGGCGGGTCGCGGCACCGACATCCAGCTCGGCGGGAACGTCGAGTTCCGGGTCGAGGACGAGCTCAAGGACGTTGCGGAAGGGCCGGAACGTGACGCCGCAATCGCCAAGATCAAGGCCGAGGTCGCCGAAGATCGCCGCAAGGTCCTTGAGGCCGGCGGCCTGTTCGTGCTCGGGACTGAGCGTCACGAAAGCCGTCGCATCGACAACCAGCTGCGTGGCCGCTCAGGCCGTCAGGGCGATCCCGGGCTTTCGCGCTTTTATCTGAGCCTCGACGACGATCTGCTCCGCATCTTCGGTCCGCAGACGGCGTTCGCGCGCCTGATGAACAAGAATCTCGAGGATGGCGAAGCGATCGTCAGCCCATGGATTTCCAAGGCGATCGAGACTGCCCAGAAGAAGGTCGAAGCCCGCAACTACGACATCCGCAAGCAGGTCGTCGAATTCGACGACGTCATGAACGACCAGCGCAAGGTGATCTACGAACAGCGCGCCGAGATCATGGATGCCGAAGATATTTCGGACGTCATCGTCGACATGCGCGGCGAGACGATCGCAGCCCTGGTCGATACCTATTGTCCGCCCGCCACCTATCCCGAACAATGGGACGTTGCCGGCCTCAAGGAAGGCGTCCGCGACATCCTGTTCATGGATGCGCCAATCGACTCCTGGATGCAGGAAGAAGAAGTCGAGCAGGCGATCATGGTCGAACGCCTGACGGCAATGGCCGACGGGATCATGGCGCAAAAGGTTGACGGCGCCGATCCGGGCCGGTGGATCGAGGTCGAAAAGCAGATTCTGCTCCAGGAACTCGACCATTATTGGAAGGAGCATCTCGCGACCCTCGATGCTCTCCGTCAGGTGATCCACCTGCGCAGCTTTGCCCAGAAGAAACCGATCGACGAATATAAGCAGGAAGCGTTCCTGCTGTTCGAACGTCTGTTGCTCGCGATCCGCGAGAATGTGACAAAGACGCTCATGCGCGCCGAAGTTCAGATTCAGCCTGCCCCGATGCCCGATCTGCCCGACTTCATCACGACGCACTTTGACCCGCTTTCGGGCGACGACGACAGCGCCGATACGGATTCGTTCATGACTCTGGACCAGGCACCGCGCCAGACGCCGCTTCCCCCGCTTCCTGAGGGAACGCCGGCGCCGGAGAGTCGAAATGCGCCGTGCCCTTGCGGGTCAGGGCGCAAGTTCAAGCACTGCCACGGCGCCATCGCCTAAGGACACGCACCAGCCATGATCGACCGGGCCGCCCTCCGCCGCTCTTATCGGCCCGATGAAAATATGCTCGCAATCGAGCGTATTTCCGAGGCGGGCATGGCCGCCAAGGAAGCGCGCGAGGCAAAAGCCATCGCGCGTTCGCTGTCGCAATCGGTGCGTGGGCACAAGCCGGCCGGGCTCGACGCCTTCATGGCAGCCTATGATCTTGGCAGCGACGAGGGCATCGCGCTGATGTGCCTTGCCGAGGCACTGCTTCGGGTGCCCGATGCCGGCACCGCCGACGACTTGATCGCCGACAAATTGTCGGGGCCGGACTGGGCCGAGAAGATGGGCGATTCGCGTTCGACCTTCGTCAACGCAGCGACCTTTTCGCTCCTGATGACCGGCAAGGTTCTCGAAGAGGCCAACGATACGTCCGACGGATGGCGCGCCGCGCTTGGCCGCGCCGTCGGTCGGCTCGGCGAACCCGTCATTCGAACGGCGGTTGCCCAGGCAATGAGGATTCTCGGCCGTCAGTTCGTCTTCGGGCGGACGATCGACGAAGCCCTGAAACGCGCCAGACCCGAACAGGGGAAGGGCTGGAGCCACAGCTTCGACATGCTGGGCGAAGCGGCGAAGACGCTGCCGGACGCTCGACGCTACGCAAAGGCGTACGGTAATGCCCTGACGACGATAGCGAAGACCGCTAAAGGGCAGGGTGTCCGCGCCGCACCGGGAATTTCTGTCAAGCTGTCGGCGCTCTACCCGCGCTACGAATGGAGTCATGCCGCCGACGCCAAGGCGGCGATCGTCCCGGTCCTGAAGGATTTGATGAAGGCGGCCGCCGCCGCCGATGTCCATCTGACGATCGACGCGGAAGAAGCCGACCGTCTCGAGCTGAGCCTCGACATCATAGAAGAGCTTGCCGCCGACGACAGCCTGTTCGTTGGCAATGCCGAGACGGGCAGTTGGACAGGTTTCGGCCTCGCCATTCAGGCCTATCAGAAACGCGCCGTTCCGTTGGTCGACTGGATTATCGAACTCGCCCGCAAGCACGACCGCCGCTTCATGGTGCGCCTGGTCAAGGGCGCCTATTGGGACACCGAGATCAAGGCGGCACAGGTTGCCGGCCTGACCGATTACCCGGTTTGGACGCGCAAGGTCGCAACCGACGTATCCTACCTCGCCTGTGCCCGCAGATTGCTTGCCGCCGGCGATTGCATCTACCCGGCCTTTGCCACGCATAATGCCAACACAATTGGCGCTATCAAGGCGATGGCGGGTCCGCGCAAGGCCGCGCCCGGATTCGAATTCCAGCGGCTCCACGGCATGGGCGAAGGCCTTTACGAAGAACTGTCGAAGCTGGAATCCGGCATCGGCGAACAGCCCACTCCGATCCGCATCTACGCGCCGGTTGGAAGTCACAAGGAACTGCTCGCTTACCTCGTTCGCCGCCTGCTCGAAAATGGCGCCAACAGCAGCTTCGTCAATCGCATCGCCGACGACCACGTCGCGATCGACGATCTGGTCCGCGACCCGGTCGAAGAATATTCTTCGATCGAACCTAAGCGCAATCCGGCAATCCCGTTACCCAATGCGATCTTCGGCTCGGGCCGGATCAACAGCGCCGGCATCGATCTTAGCGATCCCCTGGTCCGTGAGCCGCTGATGGCCCGACTCGAGACGCTTGCCTCTGTGACCTACGAAGCAACGCCGACCGAACGATCGACCGGCGAGCATCCGATCCGCCGGATCACCTCGCCGCACGACGACCGGATCGAAGTCGGCATCGCGCATGAAGCCACCGACGCGGCGATCGATCGCGCGATGCAGGCGGCATGGCAGGCGCAACCTAAATGGGATGCCTTTGGCGGGGAAAAGCGCGCCCGCTTGCTCGACAAGGCTGCCGACCTGTTCGAACGCGATTCCGAGATCTTCTTTTCGCTCTGCATTCGCGAAGCGGGAAAGACGCTGCCCGATGCCGTGCTCGAAGTTCGCGAGGCGGTCGATTTCCTGCGTTATTACGCCGCCGAAGCACGCGCGAAATTCTCGCGTGCCATTCCGCTACCCGGACCGACCGGAGAGCTGAACGAGCTCCGTCTGCATGGCCGCGGCGTGTGGACGTGCATCAGCCCGTGGAATTTCCCGCTCGCGATCTTCGCGGGCCCGGTCGCCGCCGCGCTCGCCGCCGGCAATGCGGTAATGGCGAAGCCCGCCGAACAAACCCCGCTGATTGCCGCCAAGGCGATCGCGCTGCTGCACGAAGCCGGGATTCCTCGCGACATCGTCCAGCTCATGCCCGGCGATGGCCGGGTCGGGGCCGCACTGTGCGCGCATCCGCTGACGGCAGGGGTCGCCTTTACTGGTTCCACCGACACCGCGCGTCTGATCGCTCGCTCGCTCGCCGAACGAACCGAGGGCCCGATCATTCCGCTGGTTGCCGAGACCGGCGGCCAGAATGCGATGATCGTCGACAGCTCGGCACTTCCCGAGCAGGTCACCCGCGATGTCGTTGCGTCCAGCTTCCAGTCGGCAGGCCAGCGCTGCTCGGCGCTTCGCGTCCTGTTCATCCAGGACGATGTCGCCGACGAGATGATCCGAATGATCGCCGGCGCCATGGAAATGCTCAATATCGGTGATCCGCGCGACCTGACCACCGATGTCGGCCCGGTCATCGACGCTTCCGCGCGTCAATCCCTGCGCCGCCATCTCGATTGGCTAGACCATCATGCGAAAAAGATTATGCGCCGCGACATACCGGACGCTCTGGCGCACGGGTTCTTCGTTCCCCCAGCAATGTACGAGATCGACGGACTCGAACAGCTGACGCAGGAGAATTTCGGGCCGATCCTGCACGTTGTCCGCTGGAAAGCGGGCGAATTGGGCAAGGTCATCGACTCGATCAACCGCACCGGATACGGCTTGACTCTCGGCCTGCAGAGCCGGATCGACACGACCCGGACCTTCGTCGAGGCCAATGCTCGGGTCGGCAATCTGTACGTCAATCGCAACCAGATCGGCGCCGTGGTCGAAAGCCAGCCGTTCGGTGGGGAAGGACTGTCGGGAACCGGCCCCAAGGCAGGCGGCCCGCATTATGTTGCCCGCTTTGCAACCGAACGCGTGACCTGCATCGACACGACGGCGGCGGGGGGCAATGCCTCGCTGATGGCGGCGGTCGGCGTTTGACCGGCGGCGCCTGCCTGCCTCATTAACTTTCGGCAATGTCGCTAATTAACGAAAAGTTGACGGGGTGTCTCCTTTCATGAGAAATAGCCGACGCTTGCTTCCACCGGGAAGCTGCGGGGGAAGTCATGAATGTCGAACATTCGGCGAAGGGCGCGAAGCTGGCGGGTAGATCATCCGCTCCGTTGATCGCTGCTTCTGCGCTGCTTTCCTGTCTCGGCGCCGTCAGTGCGTTTGCGCTGGTACCTGCTGGACAGTCCGCCGCGGTGACCGCGCCGCCGCTTGACTGGTCGGCCCTTCGCATTTCGCTCGCTCCGGCCGATGCATCCCAAGCAACGACTGTTCGTTCATGGCTCGAACGTCTGCCCGGCCGTCCTGTCAAGTCGGCGCAGCTCCAAGCTTTTCTCGCCGAGCATCGCGGTCGCCTGGTTCAATCCGGACATCGCCGCTTCACGGGTATTGCCGGCGCCGATCTGGTCGCAACGCTTCGTGGGCAGGGCGTGCCGACAGCATCGATCGCCGATTTCGTACGGGCGATCGGGTCGCGGCTCAATCTGAGCAATGGCGTCAGTACGGCCGATCGCTTCGATCTCGTGATGACCTACGAGCGCACCGCCGACGGTGCCGAACGGTTCGGCCCTTTGCTCTATGCGGGTCTCGACCGGGTCGGCGCGTCCGATGTCCAATTGGTGCGCTGGACGGTCGGTCGCAACAGCGACTGGGTCGATGCCAGCGGGGTCGGCGGCACCACGGAAGGATCGATGATGCCGGTTCGCGGCGGGGTCAGCTCGGGCTTTGGCAACCGAAATCACCCGCTGCTTCATCGCGCCCGCTTCCATCGCGGCCTCGACCTGCGCGCCGCGTATGGCACGCCGATCTCCGCGGCCGCCGACGGCATCGTCACGATGGTCGGCTGGGCTGGCGGCTATGGTCGGCAGGTCAGGATCGCGCACGGCAAGTTCCAGACCAGCTACGCCCATATGAGCCGCTTTGCCGTTTCGCCGGGTACTCGCGTCCACCGCGGGCAGGTCATCGGCTTCGTTGGCTCGTCGGGCCTTTCGACCGGTCCGCATCTTCATTATGAGGTCATCCGCAGCGGCCGCGCCGTCGATCCCCGGTCACTTTCGGC
>JBDTMR010000032.1:0-13128 GCA_039934175.1 Sphingomicrobium sp. | reverse complement strand
TGGTCGCCCGATGATATCCGAACCGCGCTGGACGCCAGGAATCGTAACGCACTGGGTCTCAACGCCCCGCCGCATGGCCTCTACTTCGTCGAAGCCATTTATCCTTAGACGAGCAGTTCCGATGCTGCCGGCTGGCTGAGGAAGGCTTGCGGGCTCGCACTCAAACCGTAGGCGCCAGCGCAGAAAATGGCGATCAGGTCGCCAACCTTTGCTCTCGGTAACATGACTTCGTCCCCAAGCAAGTCCAAAGGTGTGCAAAGACAACCTGTTACGGTGAACTCCTCATTCTGCTTGTCGGAAAAATCCGACGCATTGGCGATGGGATAATTCCGGCGCAGCAGCTGGCCGAAATTCCCCGTCGCGGCGAGCATGTGCTGAAGGCCGCCGTCGGTGACGAGGAAGGTTTTGCCTCCGCTTTTCTTCCGGTCGATGACGCGGGTGAGATAGACCCCGGCTTCCCCGACCAGCCAGCGACCAAGCTCGATGGCATAGTGGGTCTCTGCCAGAATGTCCGGGGCCTCGCGAAGCGTTTCGCATAGCGCCCTCCCGACCGCGTCGATATCGAGTGGTGAGTCACCGGGCGCATAAGGAATGCCGAATCCGCCGCCGAGGTTGACGTGGGGCATCGAAAGGCGGGCTTCTCTGGCGATGTCGGCAGCAAGCGCGACGATTGCTTGCTGCATTTCGATGATCGCATCGGCGCGCAGTACCTGGCTTCCGGCATAAACGTGAAGGCCGCGCCACTCGGCACCCGATGCGACGATTTTGCGGGCCAGATCAGGAACTCGGTTAGCATCGACGCCGAAGGGGCTGGCAAGACCGCCCATTTTCATTCCGGCGCCCTTAAGGGCGAAGGGAGGGTTGACCCGAACCGCAAGCTTGGGTGTGACGCCTAGCCGCCCGGCAATCGCCAGCGCCCGCGACGCCTCGCCTTCGCTTTCGAGGTTCAGGGTGACGCCGCGCTCGATTGCCTGTTCGATTTCGCTGTCGCGCTTGCCTGGTCCTGCAAAGCTGACCGGAACGCACAGGCCACCCGCTTTCTCAAGCGTCGCCAATTCTCCGCCACTGGCAAGGTCAAAACCGTCGACATGCGTTGCAAGCCACGTCAGCAACGGCGAGTAAGGGTTTGCCTTGACGGCATAATGCAGCGTGACGTTGTCCGGCATGACGGCGCGAAAATGCGCGATATTCTGGCCTATTCGCTGCCGATCATAGACGAACAGGGGAGAACCATGTTCGGCGACCAAGGCCGTTGCAGCATGATCACCGATTAGCAAAGCCCCGTCATCGCCCGCCACGAAGCCGGCCGGGATCGGTCCCATTGCCTTCATCCCAATTCTCCCTGCAGCACCGCGCGGTCGACCTTGCCGGTTCCTCCTATCGGCAGCTTGTCGCGCCAAATGATCCGTCTCGGCTTCATATAGAGCGGCGCATTGCCTGCGAACCAGGCCAGTAAGCGCTGTTCGGCGTTGGCGCCCATTGGCACGGCGAACAGCGCGACTGCCTGACCCAATTCCTCATCCTTGATGCCGAAAGCGGCAACCTCGGCAACGGTGCCGCTGGCCAGCGCCACTTCCTCCACCTCGGTCGGAGAAAGGCGATTGCCGCTGACCTTGATCATCGCATCTTCGCGGCCTCGAAAGCGGATCAAGCCGTCCTTGCCGCGAACGACCCGATCACCCGACCACACCGCTGTCCCACCATTGCTGCTATGGTCAGGGGCCGGCTTGAAGCGCGCCGCGGTCTTTGCCGCATCCTTCCAATAGCCTCGCGCCACCAACGGACCGGCATGCACCAATTCGCCTTCCTCGTCCGGGCCTGTTGGCGTTCCGTCGGGCCGAACGACCATGATCTCTGCAAAGGGGATCGCGTTGCCGACACTGTCAGGATGCTGGTCGACCAAGTCGGGCGACAGGCTGGTCGAGCGGAATGCTTCGGTGAGGCCATACATCAGGTGCAGGCGCGCCTTCGGGAAGGTCGATCGCAATGTCCGAACCAAGGGTTCGGGCAAATGGCCGCCGCTGTTGGTCAGCGTGCGCAGGCTGTCCCCCGTCCCGTCCGACCAGTCGAGGGCTGCCACCTGATGCCATAGTGGAGGAACGCCTGCGAGCACGGTGACGTCATGACGTCGCACCGCTTTCTTTACATCACCGGGGAGCAGGTAATCGAAGCCGATCGCACATGCGCCCGCCGCCCAGGCCGAGAGCAATTGGTTCTGACCATAATCGAACGCCAGCGGAAGGACGCACAGGGTCCGGTCGTGGGCCTTCAGATTGAGGTAGTTTGCAACGCTAACCGCGCCGAGCCACAAATTGGCGTGGCTCAGCATCACCCCCTTGGGTCGTCCGGTCGACCCCGAAGTGTAGAGCAAGGCGACCAGGGCACCGGTGTCGTGATCGGAAGGCGGAAGGCAGGCTCCTGACGGCGACCAATCCTCGAGCGCAAATGTCGCCGCCTCAGCAACGTCGCCAGTATCGAGGCTGTCGATCCTGGCCTTGTTCGCGACCAGCAACTTGGCACCGCTGTCGGCGAGGATGTGCGCGGCCTGCGCCCGACGAAGCACCGGGTTGATCGGGACATGGACCAGTCCCGCACGCGCTGCCGCGAGCGGCATGATGCAGGCCGTCAGCGTCTTGCCCATCCACGTTGCGACACGATCGCCGGGAACAAGATCGCATGCCAGCAAATGCGCTGCCGTGCGCCCGACCAGTTCGTCGAGCGCCTCGTAGGTCAACGCGTCCTTGCCCACGACCAGCGCGACCGCCGTTCGCGCGCCGCGCGTGGCGAGATGGTCGAGCGGGAACGGCGTTGGGTCCGGTAAGGTCACGATCCGGGCCTACCGCGCGCCCGGACAATCGCCAAGACTTGCCAACCCGCGCCGGCTGAACAAGACTGCGGCAATCGGAGGCGTCATGCTTTTGCCATTCCTGCTTAGCGTTCAGGCGATCGACCCTATCCCGCCCGCGCCGAACGGCAACATCGTGACCGACCCCTGCGGGATGCCGCGCAGCAAGGACGGCGCAATCGTGATCTGCGGAAGACGCGATGGGGCGTCGCCCTATCGGATCGAGCAACTTGCACCGAACGCGCCCGCCCTTCCCGACGCGACCTTCCGCCTGGGCAATGGAACCCAGCTGAGTCTGGAAGGCGAGCGAGGCGAGATCGGCGGCATCCCGACCAACCGGGCGACGGTGAAATTGAAGATCAAGTTCTGATCCGCTCCTCTCCCTTGCCTCCTCCTCAAGCGTCGCCTAGGGGCGCTGCGGTGCAACAGGGAAAGTCCAAGCGGGTGGCGTGTGACGAACATGGGCGCAGCGAGCAGCGACTGCGTGCGCTCCTCGCCGATGTGCTGGCGATAACTGCCAAAAGCGTCGCGGCTTTCGAACCCGACACCGAATTGTTCGGCGCCCTGCCGGAATTCGATTCGATGGCGGTCGCCACGTTGCTTACCGGAATCGAGGAAACATTCGACGTCCTGATCGAGGATGACGATGTCGAAGCGGAGGATTTCCTGACCTTCGGCGCGCTCAGCGCATTTGTCGAACGGCTGACCGCGCGAGACTGACTATTCGGCGGCTTCCAGCGCCTTGAATTCCTCGGTCGCAAGAAAGCGTTCCGCGTCCAGCGCCGCCATGCAGCCAGTTCCGGCCGCAGTAACAGCCTGTCGATAAATCTTGTCCATGACGTCACCGCACGCGAACACGCCGGGAATGCTGGTGCGCGTCGAACCGGTTTCGACCTTGAGATAGCCGTCGGTGTCGAGTTCCAGCTTGTCGGCGAACAATTCGGTGGCCGGGCTGTGGCCGATCGCAACGAACGCGCCATCGACGTCGAGGCGGCTGACCTCGCCGGTCTTCACGTTGCGCACATCAAGGCCGACGAGGACTTCTGGCTGCCCGCCGCCAACGAACTCGGCGATCTCGCTGTCCCACATGATCTTGATATTCGGGTGCGCAAACAGCCGGTCCTGAAGAATCTTCTCGGCACGCAGCGAATCGCGGCGGTGGATCAGCGTGACGTCGTGGCTGTGGTTGGTGAGGTAGAGCGCTTCTTCGACCGCGGTATTGCCGCCGCCGATGACCGCGACCTTCTTGCCGCGATAGAAGAAGCCGTCGCAGGTCGCACAGGCGCTCGCGCCGCGCCCCTTCATATGCTCTTCCGAGGGAAGACCCAGCCATTTGGCCTGTGCGCCGGTGGCAATCACCATCGTATCGGCATGATATTCGCCGCTGTCGCCCTTCAGCACGAACGGACGCGAACTAAAGTCGACCTCGTTGATATGATCCCAGACCACTCGCGTACCGACATGCTCCGCCTGCGCCTGCATTTCCTCCATTAGCCAAGGGCCCTGGATGACGTCACGAAAGCCGGGGTAGTTTTCGACATCGGTCGTCGTCGTCAGCTGTCCGCCGGGCTGGATGCCCTGGACAACGATCGGCGACAGGCCAGCGCGGGCGGCGTAGATTGCAGCGGTGAGGCCGGCGGGGCCCGATCCGAGGACCAGGAGGCGGGTCGATTGGATGTTGCTCATGTCAGGCCCTCAATTGGGATGCGAACCGGCCTCAAACAAGCCGCGAGCGTTGCAGCGCGGCGGCAACGAAGCCGGCGAACAACGGATGCGGATCGAACGGGCGGCTCTTGAGTTCGGGATGGAATTGGACGCCGATAAACCACGGATGGTCGGGGCGCTCGACGATTTCCGGCAATTCGCCGTCGGGTGACATGCCCGAGAAAATCAGTCCGCCCTTTTCCAGCGCATCGCGATAGTGAACGTTGACCTCGTAGCGATGGCGGTGCCGCTCCGAGATGTCGGTCGTGCCATATTGGTCGGCAACTTTGCTGTTGTGGCTGAGCTTGGCCTCATAAGCACCCAATCGCATGGTTCCGCCAAGATCTGTTTCGGCGGTACGCTTTTGCATTCCTTCGGGGCTCATCCACTCGGTAATCAAACCGACCACCGGTTCCGGCGTCTCGCCGAATTCGGTTGTCGATGCCTTTGCGATTCCGGCCGTGTTGCGGGCTCCCTCAATGCAGGCCATCTGCATGCCGAGGCAAATTCCGAAGAATGGAATTTCGCGCTCACGAGCGAACCGGACGCTGGCGATCTTGCCCTCGCTGCCACGCTCGCCAAATCCGCCGGGAACGAGGATGCCGTTGACCGATTCCAGTTCGCCGACAAGCGTGTCATCGTCCTTCTCGAACAATTCGGCGTCGATCCAGCGGATGTTGACCTTGACCCGGTTGGCGATGCCGCCGTGGACCAGCGCCTCGCGAAGCGATTTGTAGGCGTCGGGCAGGCCGACATATTTGCCGACGACACCAATCGTTACTTCGCCTTCGGGATGGTCGACGCGGTCCATGATGTCTTCCCAGCGGCCGAGTTCGGGCTGGGGCACATCCTTCATGCCGAAGACGCGCAGGACTTCGTCGTCGAGGCCTTCGTTGTGATATTGCAGCGGCACGTCGTAGATCGAGCGGGCGTCGAGCGCCTGGATCACCGCCGATGCAGGCACATTGCAGAACAAGGCGATCTTGGCGCGCTCGGGCTCCGGAATCGGACGGTCGGCACGGCAAAGCAGGATGTCGGGCTGAATGCCGTATCCGGTCATTTCCCGGACGCTATGCTGGGTCGGCTTGGTTTTGAGCTCGCCCGCCGCCGCGATATACGGAACCAATGTGGTATGGACGACGACGGTCTGTTCGCGGCCAAGATCGTTGCGAAGCTGGCGGATCGCCTCGACGAACGGAAGGCTTTCGATGTCGCCGACGGTCCCGCCGATCTCGCAAATCACGAAATCGAGGTCATCGATATCGGACAGCGCGAATTCCTTGATCGCGTTGGTGACGTGCGGAATGACCTGGACGGTCGCGCCCAGATAATCGCCGCGACGTTCGCGCGCGATGATGTCGCGATAAATCCGGCCGGAGGTGACATTGTCCGACTGATGCGCAGACACGCCCGTGAAGCGCTCGTAATGACCAAGATCCAGATCGGTCTCCGCCCCGTCGTCGGTCACATAGACTTCGCCATGCTGGTAGGGACTCATCGTCCCTGGGTCGACGTTCAGATAGGGATCGAACTTGCGGATTCGGACCTTGAATCCACGTGCCTGAAGGAGCGCCCCGAGGGACGCTGCGAGAAGACCTTTACCGAGGCTGGAGACCACACCGCCGGTGACAAAAATGAACCGCGCCATGGGAGGCGAGCCTTAGGGATGGTACCGCCCCTAAGGCAAGCGCAAGAATCGAATTAGGTCGAAAAAATTGTTTGAACGGTCGCTTCTTACTGGGCGAGCGGGACGGCCGGTGCATCCTTCGCCGGCTCGGGAGGCGGCACCGTTGCAGGCTGGGTCGCCGGTGCGGTCTGGTTGACCAGCGACGTATCCACCGTGGTCGGGCGATGGTTGTAACCCGCGACACCGGCGAGGACGATCGACAGAAGGATGAAGGCACCGCCCAGGAATGCGGTTGCGCGCGTCAGAAAATCGGCCGCGCCGCGTGCCGTCATGAAACCCGACGACGAACCGCCGACGCCAAGCCCACCACCCTCACTGCGTTGCATCAGGATGACGCTGACTAGGGCGGCAGCAATCAGGGTCTGGAGGATCAGCAGGAAGTTCAGCATGTCAGTTCGGGCCTGTTTCAAAGGTCGGGGCGCGCGAGATAGCCCCCGCGCGCCCCGGATTCAATCGATGATCGTGGATTAGTTCTGACCGCCTGCGGCGAGCTGCGCTTCGAGCGCCTCGACGGTAACGCCGATAACGGCACCGTCAGGCGTTCCGACGATTCCCGATCGTGGGATTTTCACGAAATTGCCGCTGGCCAGCTTGATCGTCACATATTGCTCGTCGATCGTTTCGATCGTGCCGACCGCACTTCCGGCGCTACCCTTGACGGTTGCACCGACGGCAAGCGACGCAGCACTTGCTTCGACGATCTTGTCCATTTCGCCATTGAGCTCGGCGCGGGTCATACCCAGGTACAGCTTGCCCTTCTGATAGGTGAAGCTGGTTGGCGGCAGGCTCGCCTCATGCTTGTCCGTCTTGACGACGACCATCCCCTGCTTGAAGGCAGTTACCATCCCGACATCGCCTTCCTTGGGATCGAGAACCTTTTTCCCGATCCAGGTCGTCGGCGCCGGCTGGGCGGCTTGGGCTTGCGCAGAGGCTGGCGAGGCAACCGCCATTGTCAGTGGAAGGGCGGCGATCAGCAAAGAAGCAAACAGACGCAATGACTTTCCTTTCGCGTTGAAAATGTTCCTCTTTCTGTAACGCGAGTAAGCCCGTGGAGCAAATCTAGGGTCTTGCAGCGCTTGCAGCTGCGACGATCGGAAGGAAATCCGCAGCCTGCAGGCTCGCCCCGCCGACGAGCGCTCCGTCGACATTGGGAACCGCAAAAAGTTCGGCTGCGTTCGAGGCCTTGACCGACCCTCCGTAAAGGATCCGCATGTTGTCGCCTTCGCCGCCATAGGCCGCCGTCAGGCGCTGGCGCAGCGCAACATGCATTTCCTCAATTTCTGCGACCGATGGCACCTTGCCCGTTCCGATTGCCCAGACCGGCTCGTACGCGATCGACAATTGGCTCGCATCGGCTTTTCCCGGCAGCGACGCATCAAGTTGTGCACAGACCGTTTCGACCGCCAAGCCAGCGCTTCGGACCGCATCGCTTTCTCCGATGCAAAGGATGACCTTCAGACCCGCAGCGATCCCTGATGTCGCCTTTGCGTTGACGTCTGAATCGCGTTCGCGATGGTCCTGACGCCGTTCGCTATGCCCGACGATGACAAGGCGGGCGCCAGCGTCGACCAGCATCGCGGCGCTGACGTCGCCGGTGTGGGCCCCGTTGGCCGCCGAATGCACGTCCTGCCCGCCGATTTGAAAATCCGGGACAAGGTGATGCGCCCGGTCGATCAGGGTCGCGGGCAGGCACAATGCCACGTCGACTGCAGGATAGTCGCCCGCCGCTTTTGCTATTGCTGAAAGCTCCGTCAGCGACGAAGCGACGCCGTTCATCTTCCAGTTTCCGGCGACCAACATCCCTCGCGCCATGCGCTGCCCCTTTCCTCTGCTTGCCGTTCCTCGACGCCGCCCCTAAAGCGACAGCCGGTTTTTATAAAGGTTCGATACACCCATGATGTCTTTCGTTCGCCGCTTGTCGAAATCGGCTGTCGGCACTGCAATCATGATCCTGTTCCTCCTCACCATTGCGGCCAGCTTCGCGATGCAGGACGTTCGCAACCTCTCGCCATTCAGCGGAGGGATGTCGGGGCAAACGATCGCCAAAGCGGGCAATCGCGAGCTTACCGACCAGGAACTCAGCAAGGAATTGCAGAACCGCCTTGCCGAAGCCCGCCGCGAAAATCCGATGGCAGATTATTCTTCGATCGCTGCGGATTTCGATCCGTTGGTCGATGCGCTGATCCAGCAGAAGGCGTTATTGGCTTTCGCGAATGCCAACGAAGTCGTCATTTCCAAGCGACTGATCGACGCCGAGATCGCGAAGCTGCCGCAAGCGCAGGGCCTCAACGGCCGCTTCAGTCAGGATGCCTATTATCGTTTCCTCGCACAGGCCCGCATGAGCGATGCCGAGGTGCGCGACGAGATCCAGCGCTCCATCCTCAATCGGGTGATGCTTGCCCCTGCCGCCGCTGGCGCACGCGTGCCGGTCGGCGTTGCACGGCCTTATGCCGAAATGCAGTTGGAGGTGCGTGAAGCCGACGTCGCACTCATCCCGACCCAGCCCTTCCTGAAACTCGTCGGATCGCCCAGCGACCAGCAGCTCCAGGCTTATTACAAGGCGAACCTCGCCCGCTACGCGGTCCCGGAGCAGCGCGTTCTCGACATCGCCAAGATCGGCCCGGAAAATGTCGCCAACGTCACACCGAGCGACAAGGACATTTCGGATTATTACGCTTCGAACCAGTCGACTTATTCGGCCAAGGTCCAGCGCGTCATCAGCCAGGTCGTCCTGCCCTCGAAGCAGGCCGCCGACCAACTCGCTGCAAAAATTCGCTCGGGAACGCCGTTCGCCGATGCCGCCAAACCTCTCGGATTTTCGAACGCCGACATTTCGGTCGGTCCGCAGACCAAGGAACAATTTGCCGGACTGACCAACACTGCCGTTGCCAATGCGACCTTCGCCGACAATGTCGGTGCGAACTCCGTCGTCGGCCCGCTTCGGTCGGATCTGGGTTATCACGTCATCAAGATTGATGGCATCACCTCACAAGGCGGCAAGACGTTGGCCCAGGCGCGCGGCGAAATCATCGCCAAGCTGACCGTGGACAAGCGCAAGGAAGCGCTCGCCGACCTGATTGGGCGCCTGGAAGATGAAGTCGCCGATGGGAAGAATTTCGCCGAAGCAACTGCCGCCGTCGGAATCAAGCCAATCCGCACGCCGGTAATCACGGCCGGCGGCGTTGCCCGCGCGCAACCCGGCTTCAAACTGCCGGCCGAGCTTGCCCCCGCGCTTCGCTCGGGTTTCGAGCTTGCCCAAGGCGACGAACCGGTCGTGGAGACGCTTCCGGGCGAAGCCGGCTATGTGCTCGTCGGGGTCGATTCGATCATCGCATCCGCTCCTGCTCCCCTCGCCGCCGTGCGCGCGCAACTGTCCCAGGATTGGCAGCGCAAGCAGGCCAACGACCGTGCCAAGGCCATCGCCAATGCGGTCGCGGCCAAGGTCGCCAAGGGACAGGACCTTCGCGGCGCAATCGCCGCCGCCAATGCCGGAATATCCCTCCCGCCGCCGGAGAACACCAAGGTTCGCCGGATTCAGCTCAGCCAGATGGGCGGCAAGGTTCCGCCGGCGCTCGCCATGATGTTCAGCCTGGCCGAAGGGCGCAGCCGGATGGTTGCAGACCCCGAGGGTCGCGGCTTCATCATCGTCAAGGTAACGAAGATCGTCCCCGGCGATGTCACCCTGCAACCGAGCCTCGTTGCTCAGTTGCAGAATGAATTCCGCCAACCGCTCCAATCCGAATATGCCGAACAATTCACGCGCGCGATCGGCAAGGATATCGGGGTCAAGCGGAACGAGGAAGCGATCACGGCAGCGCGCAAGCGGATCGTCGGTGGCGGCGCCGGCAATTGATGCCGGCCCCGCGAATCCTCGCGGTCGACAATTACGACAGTTTCACCTTCACCCTTGTAGATTATTTCCTGACCCTGGGCGCTGCGGTCACCGTCGTCCGCAACGACGAACGTAGCGTTGGAGAGCTGCTTGCGGATGACCATGCGGGTTATCTGATTTCGCCGGGCCCCGGTCGCCCCGAGGAAGCCGGCGTCTCGGTCCCGTTGGCGCAGGCCTGCATCGAAACGAAGAAACCGTTGCTGGGTATTTGCCTTGGCCATCAGGCCATCGCAATCGCATGCGGTCAGCCGGTCACTCGGGTGGCACCGATGCACGGTAAGATTGCAGAAATTCGTCACGACGGCAGCGGGATATTTCTCGATCTTCCATCACCATTTGCAGCCACCCGTTACCATTCACTTGCTGCAACCGACCCCGCGCCGCCATTATTCGCCAACGCCTGGAGCGAAGACGGCGTCGTTATGGCCATGCGCCATGAGGACGCACCGGCCCATGGAATCCAGTTTCATCCGGAAAGTGTGGCGTCCGAGCATGGCCATCGCCTGCTTGATACATTCCTCAAGCTGTGCGCTTGACGCGTGCTTTAACGTTCGATAGACGTTCCCCGTTCGTTCACGAGGGAGAGCAGTAAAAAATGCTTACCGCCAAACAGCATGAACTTTTGCGCTTCATCAACTTGCGCCTTGGTGAGACCGGGGTTTCGCCGAGTTTCGATGAAATGCGCGAAGCGCTCGATCTCAAGTCGAAATCGGGCGTCCATCGCCTGATCAGCGCGCTTGAGGAACGACAGTTCATTCGCCGTCTTCCCAATCGGGCGCGTGCGCTCGAAGTGATCAGGATGCCCGATATCGCACCGCCTGCCGTTGCAGCCGCGGCCATTGCAAGCTCGCGCCCGATCGTTCCTGCTGCGGCCAACGATACGATCGACATTCCGCTGCATGGCCGGATTGCGGCCGGCACGCCGATCGAGGCGTTGCAGGGAACGGAAAGTTTTTCGGTGCCCGCAGCCCTGCTTGGGCCGGGCGAACATTATGCGCTCGAAGTGTCCGGCGATTCGATGGTCGAGGAAGGTATTCTCGACGGCGATTTCGCGCTGATCCGCCGTGTCGACACCGCCCGCGAAGGGGAGATCGTCGTCGCGTTGATTGATGACGAGCAGGCGACGCTCAAGACGTTTCGCCGCGAGGGACAGATGATCCGGCTTGATCCCGCCAACCGGACGTACGAGGCCCAGCGCTACCGCCCCGAGCAGGTCCAGATCCAAGGGCGCCTCGCCGGGCTGATCCGCCGCTACTGACCCGCGGGGCCCAGGGATGGCCGTGGGTAAGTTTGGCGACGCTGACCACACTGGGTGTCGATCCCAGATGGATGGCAACACCCCCGCTTCGGGCCAGTTGCTCGCGGTCGAGTTTGAGCCAGCGCGGCTTGCACGCCCTTGGCAGGCGGCGATCGGAAACGACGATGTCGGCGCGCGCGCATGCATCGATCATCTTTTCCCACATCAGGGAATTCGGCGACCGGGTCGCCATGACCGTCCATCGGCGGCCATCGCGTTCGATCGAAAAGCGCCTCGAGCGCGGCATCGGCGCGGGCGACTTTTACGGACAAATTGATGATCGCGCCGGTTCCAGCGACGCTACCACTATGTTAGGGGCGCTCAGCTCGTACATCGGCTGTGCCAGACAAGGGGAATAAGCGCGTGGGCGCAAGTCAGAAAATCGACGGCGTCGTCACCCGCTTCGCTCCGTCACCGACCGGCTATCTTCATATCGGCGGTGCGCGCACTGCCTTGTTCAACTGGTTGTTCGCCCGCCATCACGGCGGAAAATATCTGCTTCGTATCGAGGATACCGACCGCGCCCGCTCGACTCAACCCGCAATCGAGGCGATTCTCGACGGCCTGTCATGGCTTGGGCTCGACGGCGACGAACCGCCGGTGTTCCAGTTCGAGCGGTCCGCCCGCCATGCCGAGGTGGCCCATGCGCTGGTCGAGGCTGGCCATGCCTACCGTTGTTTCCTGACGCCCGAGGAATTGACCGCGCGCCGCGAGCAGGCACAGGCCGAGCGGCGCCCTTTCCGGATCGATAGCGAATGGCGCGACCGATCGCCGGGCGCCGATGAGGACGGCAAGCCGTTCGTCGTGCGGATCAAGACACAAAACGAGGGCGACACCGTCATCCACGATCTCGTCCAGGGGGAAGTAAAGGTCGCTAATGTCGAAATCGATGATTTCGTCCTGCTCCGTTCCGATGGAACGCCGACCTACATGCTGGCGGTGGTCGTCGACGATCATGACATGGGCATCACCCATGTCATTCGCGGCGACGATCATCTCAACAATGCCTTTCGTCAGATGGCGATCATCGACGCGATGGGCTGGCCTGCTCCCGCTTATGGGCATGTTCCGCTGATCCACGGCCAGGACGGCGCGAAACTCTCGAAGCGTCACGGCGCGCTTGGCGTCGACAATTATCGCGACGAGCTGGGCATCCTGCCCGAAGCCTTGTTCAACTATTTGCTCCGGCTCGGCTGGGGCCACGGCGACGATGAGACCATCAGTCGCGAGCAGGCAATCGAATGGTTCGACGTGGATCATGTTGGCAAGTCGCCATCGCGGTTCGACGTCAAGAAGCTGGAGAATCTGAACGGTCACTACATCCGTGAGGCCGACGATACGCGTTTGGTTGACCTGGTTGCGCCGAAATTGGAAGCCGACGAGGCCGGTCGTGACCTGCTGCTCCGCGCCATGCCGGAACTCAAGGCGCGGGCGCATGACATCAACCAGCTTGCCGAGGGTGCCGAATTCCTTTTCGCCGAGCGACCATTGCAGCCCGATGAGAAAGCGGCCGCATTGCTGACCGGCGATGCGCGTGGACACCTTGCGCTGACCCATGCAGCCCTTTCCGCGTTGGAGAGTTGGACCCACGACAGCACCGATGCTGCAGTGCGAAAGGTTGCAGAAGAACACGAACTTAAGCTAGGAAAACTTGCCCAGCCGCTCCGGGCGGCGCTCACGGGCAAGACGACTTCGCCGGGAAT
>JBDTMR010000031.1:0-13170 GCA_039934175.1 Sphingomicrobium sp. | reverse complement strand
GCCGTCGGCTGGTAAATCGGCTTGTTCAGGCCCAGCGCCGTGCGAATGCCGCGCGGGGTGAGGCCGCCCAAGCGGTCGAGCTTGCCGATCGCGGTTTCGATGACATCGTCGCCAACCGTTCCGGTGCCGTGGGTATCGACATAAAGCGACAGCGGCTTCGACACGCCGATCGCATAGGCGAGCTGGATCGTGCAGCGCGTGGCGAGTCCGGCGGCGACGATATTCTTGGCCAGGTAACGCGCCATGTAGGCGGCCGAACGGTCGACCTTGGTCGGATCCTTGCCGCTGAACGCACCGCCACCATGCGGGGCTGCGCCGCCATAGGTGTCGACGATGATCTTGCGCCCGGTCAGGCCGGCGTCGCCATCGGGCCCGCCGATCTCGAACGCGCCGGTCGGGTTGATGTGATAGACGGTTTCGTCGGTCAGCAATTCGGCGGGCAGCACGTCGGCGACGACCTGCTTCACATAGGCCTTGAGCTCGGCCTCGGGCGCGCCCTGATCGTAGCCGCGAGCATGCTGGGTCGAAACGACGATCGCCGTCGCCGCGACCGGCTTGCTCTCTTCGTAGCGCAAGGTGACCTGGCTCTTGGCGTCGGGTTCCAGGAACGGCGCCGCACCCGAATGGCGGTCCGCGGCCATCCGCTCGAGGATCTTGTGGCTGTAATAGAGCGTGGCGGGGAGGTAATCCGGGGTCTCGTCGGTCGCGTAACCGAACATGATGCCCTGATCGCCCGCGCCTTCATCCTTGTTGCCGCTGGCATCGACGCCCTGCGCGATATGCGCCGATTGGCCGTGCAAATGATTTTCGAATTCGGCGGTCTTCCAGTGGAAGCCGTCCTGCTCGTACCCGATGCGCTTCACCGTCTGGCGGACGACCTGCTCGATCTCGTCGCGCGAACCGGGCGCCCAGCCGTGGGTATCGGGAAAGGCCGTCTTGTCGAAGACGCCCTTGCAGCGAATTTCGCCGCCAATGACGATGCGCTGCGTCGTCACCAACGTCTCGCACGCGATCCGCGCTTCGGGATCCTTGGACAGGAAAAGGTCGACGATGGCATCGCTGATCTGATCTGCGACCTTGTCCGGATGGCCTTCGGACACGGATTCCGAGGTGAAGAGGTAGCTCTTGCGCATGGGCGCTGACGGTCCTTCTGGAAGATATAAGGAAAGCTTTATATCGCGGTGCTGTAGCGGCGGCTCCGGCCAAGCGCAATCGCCGCGAACAGCAAAATGGCGCCCAAAAATAACGGTATGGCGTTGCCGAAGCGAGCGAACGGTCCGACCGACGCGGCCGCTCTCGGCAAGACCGACCAGATGATTCCAGCGCGCTTCCACGGCACGGAATCGACAATTCGTCCGCGCGCATCGACCAGCGCACTAATCCCGGTGGGCGTCGATCGGATGATCGGCAATCCTTCCTCCGACGCGCGCAGCCGCGCTTGAGCGAGATGCTGTGGCGGGCCGAACGCGCCGAACCACGCATCGTTCGACGGGTTGAAGATGAAATCGGGGCGGTGGGCGCGATTGACGACTTGGCCGGAGAAGATGATCTCGTAGCATAGCTGGAATCCGGCGCTCAGTCCGTCGGGCAAGGGCAGGGATCCGGGACCCGGCCCGGCAATGAAATCGCTGTCACCCGGGGCAAGGCGCGAAAGCCCGATCGCGCTCAGAATCGGACGCATCGGGAGATATTCGCCGTAAGGAACGAGGTGCGACTTGTCGTAGCGCCCGACGAAATCGCCGCCCGGCCCCAGGACGAAGACGCTGTTGGCGGCGGCGTCGACGCGCCGCCCGTCGCTTGAGCGCAGGGCGATGCCGCCCGTCAGTAGAAGGTCGTCCGCGCCAACCGTTCGAGTCGCCAGCCGCCGCTCCATCTCGACGAACGGGCCCGCCGCCGGACGCGTGTCGGACAGCGGCGACGTCACCGCTGCTTCAGGCCAGAAGATGAGTTCTTTCCGTTCGGCACGCGGACTCGACAAGGCATTGAGTCGCGCCGTTGCCATCGCCTCGAAGTCGGGGCTCCACTTCACATCCTGGCCGATATTGGGCTGGACGATCCGGATCGCCTGTCGGGGACCGGCCGGTGCAAGGGTCGTGACCGGCACAAGGGATAGCAGGCCGATTGGAACGAGCAGCGCGATGCTTTCCCGCCACCGCCCGCGACCGGCCAGCCAGATCGCCGATCCGATTCCAACGACGATCGCCGACAAGCTATACGTTCCAACAAACCGGCTGACCGGCAGCAACGGCGTATCGACCAACGTCACGCCGATCGGGTTCCACGCAAAGCCGGTGAACATCGTCGCACGAAGCCATTCCGTGATCGCCCAACTGCCGGCCAGCGCCAACGCGAGCGCCAAAGGACGATCCTTGCCGAAGCGCCACCCCAGCCCCGCCGCGATCATCGGATAGACCGCGAGGTAGAGGCTCAGCAGCACCACCGCGACCCAGCCCAGCCATGCCGGCATCGCCGCCTGGAAGGTGAAAGCGGTCGCAATCCAGTGGAGGCCAAGGACGAACTGGCCAACTCCAAATCCCCAGCCCACGATCAGCGCACCACCCAGCCGCTTCTGTCGTGACAGTAATTCGGCAAGGCCCGCGATGGCGAGAGTCATCATCGGCCACCAGCCGACCGGTTGGAAAGCGAGCGCGGATAGGAGGCCCAGAGCCAGCGCCATCAGGAACGATCGAAACATGCGACGCGCCGTAAAGCACGCCCGCGCGCGATTGACGAGGCCCAAAGCACGGGGAGGAATGATCAGCCGGTGACGTCTTCGGCGGGTTCGGGGGCGTACAGGCGAAGGCGAAGTACGCGCTTGGTGTCGGCTTCGACGCATTCGATCCGCCAGCCCGATGCATGTTCGACGCTCTCGCCCGGCTTCATCAGATGCCCGGCCAGCGTGAAGGCCAGCCCGCCGATCGTGTCGACATCGTCTTCTTCGTCGATCAATCGCGCGTCGATCGTCTCGCGGACTTCTTCCAGCTCGACCCGGGCGTCGACGTCCCACACGCCGTCTTCCAGCATATTGACCAGGCTCTGGGCGTCCTCGTCATGCTCGTCCTCGATATCCCCGACGATTTCTTCGACCACGTCCTCGATCGTGACGAGCCCTTCGGTGCCGCCGAACTCGTCGACGACGATGGCCAGATGAATGCGGTCGCTGCGCATCCGGGCCAGCAATTCGAGCACGCCCATCGATTCCGGGACGAACAGCGGATTGCGGAGCAGCCCGGCGACCGTGCGATCGCGACTGGCGTCATTGAGCGCCTTGTAGACATCCTTGATGTGGATCATCCCGATGATATCGTCGAGCCCGTCGCCATAAACGGGCAGGCGGCTATGCTCGGCATCGGCAAATGCGCCGACCAGCCCGTCGAACGAGACGTCCTGGCTGACCGCGACAATGTCGCCGCGCGGGACCGAGACTTCGCCCGCCGTCCGATCGCCAAAGTGCAGCAGGTTGCGCAGCATCTGCCGTTCATGCGGGCTGAGGTCGCCCGTTTTCGGTCGGCCTGCCTCGGCTTCGTCGATCGCATCCTCGATCTGGTCGCGAAGCGTCGATGCCGCGTCGTCGCCGAAGATCAGCGCGCGCATGCCGCGCCACAATCGCGATCCGTTTTCGGGTTCGTCGTCGGCCATCAGCCTGCTCCATCCGCATAAGGATCGGCAATGTCGAGCCGGGCCAGCGCCCTTGTCTCTCGCGCCTCCATGTCGGCGGCGGTCACATCGTCCATATGGTCATAACCTAGCAAGTGAAGCGTGCCGTGCACCATGAGGTGCGCGGCATGGGTGTGAATGGGAATGGCCTTGTCCGCGGCCTCGTCCGCGCAGACTCCGTGAGCCAGAATGATGTCGCCAAGCATGAGTTCCGGTCCGGGAGTCGGTGGGGCGGCCAGCTCGTCGGCTTCGGCCATCGGGAAAGACAGGACGTTGGTCGCCTTGTCCTTGCCGCGCCACTGGGCGTTCAGCGCATGGACTTCGTCGTTCGCAGCGAGGCGAACCGACAGTTCGACTATGCGTTCCCCCGCGCCAAGTTGCGGGAAGGCGCTTTCGGCGATGGCAGCGGTAACCGCGGACCGGGCGAGGGCCGCCCAGTCGGTGCTACTGTCCCAATCCGGATCCGCATCGAGCGCAATATCGAGCGTCATGCGCCGGGACCCTCATAGGCTTCGACGATTCGGCCGACCAGCGGGTGGCGAACGACGTCGCTGGCGGAGAAGCGGATCATCGACAGCTTGGGGATGCCTTCCAGCTTCTCGACCGCATCGTTAAGGCCCGAATCGACTCCGCGCGGAAGGTCGGTTTGGTTGGGATCGCCGCAGATCACCATTCGGCTGCGCATCCCGAAGCGAGTGAGGAACATCTTCATCTGCTGCGGCGTGGTGTTCTGCGCTTCGTCCAAAATGATGAACGCATCGCTGAGCGTGCGCCCGCGCATGAATGCGATCGGCGCAATCTCGATTTCGCCGGACGCGATTCGTCGCTCGACCTGCTCGGTCGGCAGCATATCGTACAGCGCGTCGTAGAGCGGGCGAAGGTAGGGATCGACCTTTTCCTTCATGTCGCCGGGCAGGAAGCCGAGCCGCTCGCCAGCCTCGACCGCCGGGCGCGACAGGATGAGTCGGTCGACCTGGCCGGTGATCAGCATCGCGACCGCCTGTGCGACGGCAAGATAGGTCTTGCCGGTACCCGCCGGGCCGAGCGCGAAGATCATGTCGTCGCGCGACAGCGATTCCATATAAGCGGTCTGCACCGTCGAGCGCGGCACGATGGTTTTCTTGCGGGTGCGGATCATCACCCGCGGCGGACTGGTCACCTCGTTGCTGATGATTCCGTCGAGCGCAGGCTGCGACGCCATGCCGAGCACGGCTTCGACCGCCGCACCGTCGACATCCTGCCCCTGGTCGAGTCGATTGTAGAGGCCGGTAAGCACGTCGCGCGCGCGGGCGGCGGCATCGGCCTCACCCTCGATCATCACGCGATTGCCGCGCGCCGCAATATGCACGCCCAGCCGATCCTCGATCATCACCAGATGCCGGTCATAATCGCCGAACAACGGGCCAAGCAGGTAGGGCTGGTCGAACTCCAGCTCCAGGCGGGCGCGGTCGTCGACGTCGGCGGTAGGGAAATCGCGTTTGGCCATTTACGCTGCCTTCGCTTCGAGGAGGGCGCCGCCGAGGCTGTTCGGCGCGGCGCTGGTCAGGGTGACAGGGATCATCGATCCGATCGGGGCATCGCTCATGACATGGACCGATTGCAGCCACGGCGACTTGCCGATCATCTGGCCGTCCTTGCGACCCTTGCGGTCGATCAGAATCCGGGTGTCGCGGCCAATACAGGCGCGGTTGAAGGCCAGGCTGTGTTCGGCAAGACGCGCCTGCAGGCGCTGCAACCGATCATCCATCACGTCCGCCGGAACCTGCCCCTCCATCGTCGCTGCGGGCGTTCCCGGCCGCGGCGAATATTTGAACGAATAAGCAGAGGCGTAGCGAACCTCGTCGACGATGGCGAGGGTTTCTTCGAAGTCGCGCTCACTCTCGCCAGGAAAGCCGACGATGAAGTCGCCGGAGATCGCGACATCGGGCTTTGCCGTGCGCATCCGTTCGATGATCCGGACATAGCTTTCGGCGCTATGGCTGCGATTCATCGCTTTCAGGATGGCGGTCGATCCCGACTGCACCGGCAGGTGGAGGTAGGGCATCAGTTCGGGCACCTCGGCATGGGCTGCGATCAGGGCGTCGGTCATATCGTTGGGGTGGCTGGTAATGTAGCGAATCCGCTCCAGCCCATCGATCGTCGCAATGTCGCGGATCAGGCGGTCGAGGCCGCGACCGTCGGCTTCCCACGCATTGACGTTCTGGCCCAGCAGCATGATCTCGCGCGCGCCGCCGTCGACCAGCGACCGGGCTTCGGCTACGATATCGCCCCACGGGCGGCTGACTTCGGCGCCGCGGGTGTAGGGCACTACGCAGTAGGTGCAGAATTTGTCGCAGCCTTCCTGCACCGTCAGGAAGGCGCTTGCCCCGACCTTGCGGCGGGCCGGAAGCGCGCCGAATTTCGAAATTGCCGGCATGTCGGTATCGACCGGACGCTTCCCCGCTGCCGCCTCGGCGACCATTTCGGGCAATCGGTGATAGGCTTGCGGGCCGACCACCATGTCGATCAATTTGCTGCGCTTCTTGGCCTCCGCGCCTTCGGCCTGCGCGACGCACCCGGCCAGCGCGACCAGCGGCTTGGAACCATCGTCGCGACGCAGCCGTCCAACGTCCGAATAAGCGCGTTCGGCGGCCTTCTCGCGAATGTGGCAGGTGTTGAGAACAACGAGGTCAGCATCTTCGCCGTCTGCCGCGGCGCGCATCCCCTGCGCGCCGAGCAACTCGCTCATCCGCTCCCCGTCGTAAACGTTCATCTGGCAGCCGAAGCTCTTGACCTTGAAGGTCTTTGGGAGGGCAGGGGTATCGGTCATTGCGGCGCGCCTATAGGCCAGCCGGCTTGATTCCGGAAGGCGCTAGCGCCCGCGCAATCGCATCATGTGCCGCGTTCGCCAACGCTTTGCGATCCGGATGCCCGGCCAGTGGCTCCAGCACCCGCACTGTCACCGGCAACCGCCCCTTGCGGCCAAGTATCCGGAGGAAATTGTCCATGCCATGTTCGCCCGGCCCCCAGGCGAAAAGGCTCGCATAGCCATTATAATCGATCGCGACCGGGCGAAGGGTGATCCCTTGCGGCGGCGGGGCGACCGCCGACAGCAGGCTCGGCTTGAACGGCAGCAGGCTACCGCCGTCGCCAACCGTTCCTTCGGGGAAGACCGCCAGCGGCTGCCCGCGCCGAAGCGCCGCCGTCATCTCGGCGGCCTGCCGATGAATGCCGCGCCGGTCGCCGCGGTCGACATACAGCGTCGCATTCTGGTCGGCGATCCATTTCAGGAACCAATGGTCGCGGATTTCGGCCTTGGAGACGAAGGCGCAACCGGTCGCGCCGGCAAGCACCGGCACGTCCAGCCAGCTGACATGATTGCCGATCAGCAATTCGCCCGTCCCCGGCGCCGGACCATGGCGGGTCACGTCGGCGCCGACAATGGTCGCAACCCCGCCCAGGAAGCGCCGCGGCCAGCGCGATTTGCCGACCAGCTTTGCGATATAATGGGGAACGATGCAGAGCCCGAACCAGCCGACCAGCAAGGCGAGCCGCGCATAAGCCCGCCAGCGCGACGAGGGGGCGTTAGCGGTCGCGGTCGCTGCGGACGCCATAGAGCTCCATGCGATGATCGACCAGTCGGAAGCCGAGCCGTTCGGCGATCTTGCGCTGCAACTCTTCCAGCTCTTCGTCGACGAATTCGATGACGTTACCGGTTTCGACGTCGATCAGATGGTCGTGATGCGTTTCCGACGCCGCTTCGTAGCGCGACCGCCCGTCGCCGAATTCGTGCCGCTCTAGGATACCCGCTTCCTCGAACAGGCGAACCGTGCGGTAAACCGTGGCGATCGAGATGTGTGGATCGACCGCCGCCGCGCGCGAATGAAGCGTCTCGACGTCGGGATGATCCTCGCTCTCGGCCAACACCTTGGCGATGGTCCGCCGCTGCTCGGTAATCCTCAGGCCCTTGTCGGCGCAGAGTTGTTCGATGTCGATCGTGCGATGCATGACCGCAAAGCTAGTGGCTGTCGCCGCCAAGCGCAACGAGCGTGGCGGCGAATGTTGTGGGCGGGTTCAGATGCTGGCGGAACAGCGGACGAAAGAAGAACGTCGTCCTGCAAGGAAAATTGCTAGAGTCAGCTTTCAACCCATTGCTGCCGTCAGGGGCCGCTCTATGGTGCCGCAATGTCAGAGGAACTGCTGAAACGTCGAATTGAAGAATTAGCAAATGATGCCGAACAGCGTGATAACGCTGTGGCATTGCTTTCAGCTCTCGACGGAACCGCTCTCGCCGAACTCGATATCGAGGACATATCCGTCAATTCCTACACGAATGCGATCTGCATTGATTGGTTGGCGAGCGGTGAGTGGGACAGCATCGAGGTCCAGATTTATCCCGACCATTTCGAAACTTATCTATCTCGCAATCTAGAGTTGCGTATCAATCACTGGCCCAGCGAGGGTCAATCGACAGCGTTGGAGAAGGTGGTTGAAGAGCTTCTAGCTGGCATGGAATCGTAGCTGATTTTGACCCCCGACACTTTGTCTTCATCTTTAAAGAGGCGAGACTTGGCAGCGTATCCTATCAGCAAGTGGTCGGGCGCAAGCCATCGCAACTCTACCCAGGGACCACCCCAATCACCTGTCGCGGCCTCGCCGTGATAGTCATCAGCGCGAAATGTGTTGCCGACCCCGGACGGCTCACCTCCCGGCCCCACCAAGGAGACTTGTGTCGAGAAACCGGAGGTCGCACCGCAATCACGTTGGAATATCACAGCGGTGTGCAGCCCGTCCGGAGCTTCGGCGCTGGCGACTATGTTGTTAGCGCATCCATCCGAGCAGCCGCTCAGAGCAATAAGTCCCGCAGCGAGGAATCCAATCCTTAACATGAGTTTCGTACTAGCTCGTGTCGATCCTTCGTCAATGTCAGTTTTCCACCCAAAGCTGACTCTAGAAGATCCTGTCCTACAGCTGCCCACCTGTGCCATCCGGCATGCGGCTCTTTGGAAATTTTTGGTTTGATCTTGCGGAGACGCAGCAGGGCGGGCGCTCGAAACGCCCGTCACCGTGAACATTCGACGAGATTCGTGAACATTCGCGCGCGGGTTCTGGCGAAATATCGCGGATTTCCGTGACTCTCGATGAACGCGGTGCCCAGTGGAAACGGCGCGGGAATCAATCCCGCGCCGTCGGTCCTGTCTCGTCTTCGCGGCTGGATGCCGCTTGGCTCGCAGGCCGTCCGAAGTTCGGCATCTCTTCGCGCTGCATCGCGATTGCCGGGCAATCGCTGCGCTACGCTCGGCGCCTTACTTTGTCTTCCGCTTGCCCCGGCGCGTGCCAAGGCCGATCGACTTGGCCAGCATTCGGCGTTGTTCGGCATAGTTCGGGGCGACCATCGGATAGTCGGCGGCAAGGCCCCATTTCTTGCGGTAATCGTCCGGCGTCATCTGGTAATGCGTCATCAGGTGGCGCTTGAGCATCTTCAGTTTCTTGCCGTCTTCCAGGCACACGATGAAATCCGGCTTGATCGAAGACCGGATCGGCACCGCCGGTTCAGGCGCGACTTCCGGCTTGGAACTGCCATGAAGTCCGGCAAGCGCACCATGCACATTGGAGATCAACTGCGGCAAGTCATTCACGGCGACACTGTTGTTGCTGACATGGGCCGCGACAATGTCGGCCGTGAGCGTAATCAAGGTGTCGTAATTGTCTACTTCGTTCATTTTCCGAAATCCCCGAGCTGGATCTGTTGGAATAGCACGCGAGCATTAACGCCTCAGTACGTCTTTAAAACCGAAATATTACTGAAGCAACGATCTTGGTCAGACAAAAAGACTAAAGTTAACCCAAATCAATAGCCATTGTAATGGCATCATAGCGTACACCATCAGACCCGCGATAATATTTCGCACGTTTGCCGATTTGTTCGAACCCGGCCGTTCGATACATGGCGATCGCGGGATTACCGTCGCGGACCTCGAGATGGAGGATTCGAAGGCCAAGATCACGCCCCTCGTCGATGAAGTTGCCGAGCAGCAGGCCACCGACCCCTCGGCGCTGCATCGACGGGTCAACCGCAAGCAACAGCAATTCGCTTTCGTCCATCACGACGCGCTGTAGAGAAAATCCGCATATTCGACCTGCGTGGTCGCGCGCGATCATCAGCGACACGCCCCACATCGGCATGATTCCGCCGCATTGGGACCGCGACCAGCCCTCGCCATAATCCCTGGAAAAGGCGCTCTCCATGATCCGCATGACATCGTCGAGGTCGCCAACGCCGCCACGATGAATGTGATACAGGCTGGGGGCGGGCGATGCTGCCATCAGGCCGCCGCCTTCACCTTGGCGTCGGGTGCACGGGCATAGACCGGACTTGGCGGCAACGTTCGCATCGCTTCAGGAAGGCGAAGCGCCCAAGCCGCTGACGGCACCAGTTCGATCGCCTCGCCAGTGCCGCGCTCGGCAACCAGGGCCGCCGCTCCGCTGCCGACGATCAGCGGCGCGTCGAGTTTCGACGCCGCCGCCGTCGGTGTGAAATTTTCGATGGGACCGAGTGTGCGAAGCGGACCTCGGTCGAACGACTGGACGAACAATTCACCATGGCCGCCCGAAATCGCAACCCCGACCGGCCCATCGCCCGGCGCGCCTACCGCATGCAGCGCAAGGGACGAAAAGCCAGTCAACGGCACATCCCAGCCGATCGCCAGACCATGCGCGGCGGCAATGCCGATGCGAAGGCCGGTGAAGCTGCCCGGCCCGACGCCGACCAGGATCCGTGTCGGGACGTGACCTTCGACCATCTCGCGAAGCATGGGCACGAGATGTTCGGCATGACCGCGCCCGATCACATCGTCGCGCTGCGCAAAAACCTCTCCTGCGGCGCCGATCAGGGCCGCGGTGCAGGCAGGCGTGGACGTGTCGATCGCCAGGATCAAAGGATCGCGCTCCCCCGATGGTTAACGAAACTGCGCACTTTTTCGGGATTTTCGCAAGCGCAAAGACGTCGCGGTCAGATCGCTTCGACCGACACCACTTCGGGGACATAATGTTTGATCAGGCTTTCGATCCCGCGCTTCAGCGTGATCGTCGACGACGGGCAGCCTGCGCAGGCGCCCTGCATCTGAAGATAAAGGATGCCCTCCTTATAGCCGCGATAGACGATATTGCCGCCGTCGTTGGCAACCGCGGGCTGGACCCGGGTTTCGATCAGATCCTGGATCTGGTCGATGATGTCGGCATCGGCCGGATCGTCCTGGAACGTCGGACCGGCATCGGGCGCGACATGGATGTCGGCGGCGGTCCCCGGTTTGAACAACGGTGCGCCAAGCGTGAAATGATCGAGCATCAAGGTCAGCACCTCGGGCTCGAGCTGGTCCCATTCGACCGTAGGTGCGGCGGAGACCGAAATGAAGTCGCGCCCGAAATACACCCCGTCGACCATGCCGGTGGCGAAGATGGCGTCGGCCAACGGACTAGCCTCGGCGGCTTCTGGCGACGCGAAATCGCGGCCGCCCGTCTCCATCACGGTCTGTCCGGGCAGGAACTTGCGGGTCGCCGGATTGGGCGTCTTTTCGATTTCGATCAGCATGTCGGCGATGTGGCCCTTCGTGCCCGCTCGATCAACCCTCGGCGGGCACTTCCCAGCTGTCGTCGATCATCTTGATCAATGCGCTGAAGTCCTTGTGAGCGCCGCCGCGGTCGATGAAGCGCTGGTACAATTCCTCCGCTTCGCCGCCCATCGGGGTGTAGGCACCGGCTTCCTTTGCCGCTTCCATCGCCAGCTTGAGATCCTTGAGCATCAGCGCCGCCGCGAAGCCGCCGTCGTAATTGCGGTCGGCCGGGGTTTCCGGTCCGACACCGGGGACGGGGCAATAGCTCGTCATCGACCAGCTCTGCCCGCTCGCTTTCGAGGAGATGTCGTAAAAGGTCTGCGGATCGAGACCCAGTTTCTGCGCGAGTACGAACGCTTCGCAGGTCGCCGCCATGGTCGCGCCGAGCAGCATGTTGTTGACGATTTTCGCCGCCTGTCCGGCGCCCGCGTCACCGGCGTGGATGACCGCTTTGCCCATTCTCTCTAGATAGGCATGCGCCTCGGCGAAGCCGTCTTCGCTGCCGCCGACCATGAAGGTCAGCGTTCCTGCATCGGCCGCGGCAATTCCGCCGCTTACCGGCGCATCGACCATCGTATAGCCCGCCGCGGCGGCCCTCGCGGCAACCTGCTTTGCGGTCGCCACGTCGATCGTCGAACAATCGATCAGGATCGCGTCGGTCGGCGCGGTCCCGATGATGCTGTCGGCATAGACCGTCGCGACGTGCTTGCCCGCCGGCAACATGGTGACAACCGCGTCGGCTCCCGCAACTGCCTCAGCGGCGCTGGTGGCGATCGAACAGCCATTGCCCTTGGCGCGTTCGAGCGCGGGTTCGGCAAGATCGAACGCAACGACCTCATAGCCTGCCTTCGCGAGGTTCGCGGCCATCCCGCCGCCCATGTTGCCAAGTCCGATAAATGCGACGCGTGCCATCGATTGAATTCCCTACTTGCCCGTCCAGTTGCCCGGCCGTTTCTCGACGAAGGCGGTCATGCCTTCCTTCTGGTCTTCGGTGCCGAACAGGCCGTGGAACAGGCGGCGTTCGAAGTTGATTCCTTGGCCCAGCCCCATCTCGAAGGCGGCGTTGACCATTTCCTTGTTCGCGATGGTTGCAAGCGGTGCCATTCCCGCAATGGTTTCGGCGGTTTTCAGAGCTTCTTCGACCAGTGATGCCGCCGGAACGACGCGGGCCACCAGGCCGCTGCGTTCGGCTTCGTCGGCGCTCATCATCCGGCCGGTCAGGCACATTTCCATCGCCTTGGCCTTGCCGACTGCCCAGGTCAGCCGCTGCGACCCGCCCATGCCCGGCGTCACGCCCAGCTTGATTTCGGGCTGGCCGAACTTCGCATTGTCGCCGGCGATGATGAAGTCGGCCATCATCGCTACCTCGCAGCCGCCGCCGAGCGCGAAGCCGGCGACCGCCGCGATCCACGGCTTGCGGGTCCGCGTGACCTGTTCCCAACCGACGAAGAAGTTCGATGCGTACATTTGCGCGAAGCCCTGTTCCTGCATCTCCTTAATGTCGGCACCGGCGGCAAAGGCCTTTTCGCTTCCGGTCAGGACCAGGCAGCGTTGGCCGTCGTCGGAATCATAGGCGGCGAAGGCATGGATCAATTCGTTCAGCACGACCGAATTGAGCGCGTTGAGCGCCTGCGGCCGGTTGAGGGTGATCAAGGTCACCGCACCCTTCTGGTCGACAATGATGGTTTCGTAGCTCACAAACCTGCTCCTAGAAGTCGAAGGGTCGCCATTCTTCCTCGATCGGAAGCGGCTCGAAAAAGGCGTCGACATCGCGGTCTCCGATTGCTTCGGGCCGGGTCGGCGACCATTGCGGATTGTTGTCCTTGTCGATCAGGAGAGCGCGCACGCCCTCCTTGAAATCGGGATGATGGATCAGCCGGACCATGATCCCATATTCCATCCGCATCTCGTCGACGAAGTG
>JBDTMR010000030.1:0-13266 GCA_039934175.1 Sphingomicrobium sp. | reverse complement strand
CGTGTGCGAAATTGCCGCACGACAGGCGCGGACGGCTGATCCCGGTTTCGGCCTGTTCAGCCATTTGGTCGAGATATTGGCATCGGCGTGGTCGGGATCGCTCGATGATCCGATCGGTGATCGCGGCAATCCGCGGGTCGAGTTTAGACATGGGTCCATCTTTCGCTCGCACCGGCGCGAAGGGCAAGCGCATCGACCATCATTGACCGTCGGGCGGCAGCAGGAATTGCAGCGGAATGTCGACCCGTGAAGCCCAACTTAATTCATTATGAGCCTGTCCCGGGAAGTTGCGGACCATCCAGTTGCGGCCCGGCTGGTAGCCACGGGCGGCGACGACGCGGTCGATGCGCTGCTGGTAGGCGGCGTAATGCGCGTCGAGCGTCTCGCTGCCATGATCGAAATAGAGGCGATGCTTGCCGGGCGCGGCGAGGGCGGGTCGCAGATGGGCTTCGAACGCGGATGCGACAGTGTCGACCTCGGCATCGGTCAGCTTTTCGCCGACGGCCGGGAGGAACAGCGGCCAATGGGTGGAAAGCATTCCGGCACCGCCGAATATCCTGGGATATTCGTCAATCGCGTACAGCGAAATCAGCGCTCCCATCGAGGATCCCATGATGACGGTGTTGGCACGGTCGGTGCGGACGTTGAACCGGGCATTCATGACGGGGCGCAATTCGTCGACCAGGAACTTCAGATAGCCGTCGGACAGCGGATCGCCGCCGTAGAGACCGCGCACGCGATCCATATAGTCGCGCGGCAGGCGATTGAACGCCTTTGACGGGACATATTCGCGAAGGCGCTTGGGTGTGTTCCAGATGCCGACGATGATCGTCGGGCGCATCTTCCTGTCGCGCATCAGCCGCGATGCGACTTCGTCGACCTGCCATTCCATGCCGTAACCGGCGGTCGCTTTGTCGAACAGGTTCTGGCCATCGTGCATGTACAGCACGGCATAGGGTTTGCTCTTGGGGTCGTAGCCGGGCGGCAACCAGACCACGACGCGGCGCGGATCGGCGGTCCGCGACGTCATCACGCCAAGGTCGACGATCCGTCCTTCGCTGACGGTGGGGATCGTCGCGGTCGGTTCGGCGGTAAGGGGCGCAGCGAGCACCAGCGCCGCCAACGCCAGACGCCAGCGCATCAGCGCTTCGCCGCGAGCCGGATGGCGAAGCCGCCGCCCGGTGCCATGGTCAGGGTGATCCGGTCGCCGCGCTTCACGGTTCGGGTTTCGCGGACCATGTCCTTGCCCTTGGCACCGGCCTGAGCGGTCGGGCCATCGCGGTAGATGGTCGCGGTGTAGGCCTTGCCGGCCGGCAGGAAGTCGAGCGCGACATTGGCATCCCGCGCATCGCCGTTGGTGATTCCGCCGACATACCAATCGTTGCTGCCGCGCTGTTTGCGGGCGATGACGACGTGGCTTGCGATCACGGCATCAAGCACCTTCGTTTCATCCCAATCGACCGGAACCTGCTTGATGAAGTCGAACGCGACCGGGCTCGCTTCGTAATTTTCCTGCAGGTCGGCGGCCATCTGGACCGGCGAATAGATCACCACGTAATAGGCCAGCTGGCGAGCCAGCGTGGACGGGATGTCGGTGCCGCCGCGGCCTTTCAGGCTGACGATTCCCGGCGTGAAATCCATCGGCCCGGCAAGCATCCGGGTGAAGACCAGTTCGGTATGATAGATCGGCGGATTCTTCGGTACGCCCCATGCGTCGTATTCGACGCCGCGCTGGCCTTCGCGGCTGATCCAATTGGGGTAGGTGCGCCTGAGGCCGCTGTCCTTGATCGGCTCATGCGCGTTGACCATGATGTGGCGCTTGGCCGCTTCCTCAACCACCTTGAGGTGGTGGCGGCTCATCACCTGCCCTTCGTGCCATTCGAAATGGATCCTGCCGTCCGCCCCGCGCGCCTGGACCCCGCCGGCGTCGGAGACGTAGCCGGTCTTGACCGCGTCGATGCCGAGGCCGCGGTAATAATCGAAGCCCGCCCCCATCTGCTCTTCATAATGGGCGATGTTGGCGCTGGTTTCGTGATGGCCGATGATGTGGACGCCCTTGGCCTTGGCATAGGCCGCGATCCTGGGGAGATCGAAATCGGGATAGGGCTTGGTGAAGCTGAAATCCCAACCGTTGGCGAACCAGTCGCCGTCCCAGCCGACATTCCAGCCTTCGACCAGCATGCCGGGAATACGGTTCTTGGCTGCGAAGTCGATCAGCTTGATGGCGTTGGCAGTGGTTGCGCCATGCTTCGGCCCCGACGCCCAGCTTTGCGTGTCGAGATGCATGCCCCACCAGATGCCGACATATTTGCGCGGCACGACCCAGCTGACGTCGCCCAATTTGTTGGGTTCGTTGAGGTTGAGGATAAGGTTGCGCGCGGCGTAGAGCGAGGCCGCATCGGGCGCGATGGTCAGCATTCGCCACGGCGTGGTGAAGGCGCCGGTGCGGCTGACCTTGGCGCCGGTCGACGAGGGCGTGAGGACGGCCTTGAGCAGCGTCCCTTCGACGCGGGCCACGTTCATTCCCGAATAATCGACCAATGCGGCTTCGTGGATCGACAGGTGGGTGCCATCGTCGAGCACCATGGTCAGCGGCGTCTGGCCGGTGCCGATGCCGCTCACCTTCGTGGCGTTGTAGAGATATTCCTCGCGGTTGCTTTCGAATGCCGGGGCCCACCACGCCTTGCCGTCGCTGGCGATTCGGAACTGGGTCAGTTCCTCGGCGATGTTCCATGCCGCGTCGGCGGCGCGCGCGGGCAAGCGGTAACGAAAGCCGACCCCGTCGTCATAGGCGCGGATCTCGAGCTGGAAATCGCGATTGAGGCCGGTCTTTTCGTGAAGCGAGACGACGACATCGCGATAATGGTCGCGGATCGTGCGGTCTTCGCCCCACGGTGTCTGCCACGTCGAATCATGGTCGCCGCCGGTCGATCCGACGATCTCGAAATTGCGCAGCATCTGGGGCTGGTCGGTGAAGAGGAACCCCAACTGGCTGTCGGTGACGACCGGTTTTCCATTGCGGTCGACGCGATATTGGACGCGTCCTTCGCCGTTGGTGGTGACCGTGACGGCGATAGCGTTATTGGGCGACTGGACCGTGACATCGGCAAGCACCGGCGAAGCGAACAGCAAGGCAGCGAGTAGCAGGCTCAAACGGTTCAGCATCGCGCGACATATCCTGACGAAGCGGGGAGAGTGGCGGCAGCCGGATCGGCCCCGCCGCATGCCAATAAGACCGTGCCGCCCGGCACCGGGTTGGGCGCAGGGCGGTCGGAAAGATTGAAGATGCAGGTCAGCGTTTCGGTTGCGCTGCTCCGTTCGAACGCGACGACCTGATCGCTGTCGTCATCGAGCAGACGGATCGTCCCGGTGGCGAGCGCGTCATGGGCATGGCGAAGCGCGACGACCTGCCGGGTCCAGTGCAGGATCGATCCCGGGTCCCGGTCCTGGTGGGCGACGTTAAGGACTAGGTGTTTTGGGTCGACCGGCAACCAAGGATGGTCGCTGCCGAATCCGCCATCGGGTGCGTCGGTCCACGGCATCGGTGTACGCGCGCCGTCGCGGCCCAGCGTCTGCGGCCAGTTGGCGATCGCTTCGGGATCCTGCAGGCATTCGAACGGGACGTCGGCCTGCGGCAATCCCAATTCTTCGCCCTGATAGAGGATGACGTTGCCGCGCAGCGCGTGGACCAGCAGCAACGCGACGCGAACCAAGCGGTCGCGGTCGCGTTCATCCCACCAGCGCGACGCAAAGCGCGGTGCATCGTGGTTCGACAGCGCCCAGCTCGGCCAGCCTTCGCCATCGCTGCCGGGCCAATTGAAGATCGTCGAACGGACGACGTCGGGGGTCAATTGCGACGCGTAGAGATAGTCGAAGCCGTACGCGCTGTTGAGGCGGGCATCGCCCGACGTATAGTCCTTCATCTCGCTTGCGGCGCGTTCGCCGCCGACTTCGGCAACGGTGAAGCGCGTACCATATTCGTCGGTAAGCGCACGCACCCGTTCGATGAAACGCGGGATGTCGCCGTGGCCCTGGTTGTGGAAATGATGCTGGAGGTCGAATGGGCGGGTCCTCTTCGCCGGATTGGCGACCGGCGGATTATCGGTCAGTGCCGGATCGTGCATCGCGAAATTGAGCGCATCGAGGCGGAAGCCGTCGACGCCGCGATCGAGCCAGAAGCGCGCAACGTCGAGCATGGCGTCCTGAACCGCTGGGACGTGCAGGTTGAGCTGCGGCTGCTGCTTGAGGAAATTATGATGATAATATTGTTCGCGGCGCGCATCCCAGGTCCATGACGGGCCGCCGAACACCGACTGCCAATTGCTGGGCGGCGTTCCATCGGGACGCGGATCGGCCCAGACGAACCAGTCGGCCTTGGCATTGTCGCGCGAAGACCGGCTTTCGACGAACCAGGGGTGTTCGTCGCTGCAATGACTGTACACCTGGTCGATCATCACCTTGAGTCCGAGCTCATGGGCGCGCACCACCAAAGCGTCGAAATCGGCGAGCGTCCCGAAGATCGGATCGACCCCGCGATAATCCGCGACGTCGTAGCCGAAGTCCCGCATCGGCGAGGTGAAGAACGGCGAAATCCACACCGCGTCGCAGCCGAGGCTGGCAATATGGTCGAGATGGGCGGTGACGCCCGGCAGGTCGCCGATGCCGTCGCCATTGGTGTCGGCGAAACTGCGCGGATAGACCTGATAGATGATCGCGCCCTTCCACCAGGGAACGGCGTTTTCCGCGGTTGCGTGGATCATAGGTTCGGTGTCGGCCATCACTTGGCTGCACAGACCGAATAGGCGAATGGTGCAAGGCTTACCCGAACGCTGCCGGGTGCGCTTGCCGTAGCAACGCAGGTTCCGGCGAGCGTGGCGAAAGAGCGGCTTGCGACCTCGACCGCCACGTTGGCGTCGATCGCCTTGTCCGACGTGTTGAACAGCAAGAGGATTTCCTTGCCGCTGTCCGAATCGAACCGCGACGCCGCGAACAGCCCCGGCGTCTGGGCCGACGATCGGACCACCTGACGTCCGCGACGAAGCGCAGGCGTTTGCTGGCGGACCTTGGCGAGGTCGGCGATCAGCCGATAGAGCGGATGCGCGGTCGAAAAGTTCGCGTCGGCGGTCGTTGCGGTCGTGCCGAGCAGGCGGTTGTCATTATACACCGCGACATTCGATGCGAACATGTCTTCGCGCGCCGCCTGGTCGCCATCGTCGCTGACGAAACCTTGTTCGTCGCCGGAATAGATGGTCGGAACGCCGCGCAGGGTCAGCATCATGGCATGCGCCAGCTTCACGCGATCGAGGATTTCGGATTCGCCGGCCTGTGGAAAAGCGCGGCGAACGAACATCGAGAAGCGACCGGCATCATGGTTGCTGACGAAGGTCGGCAACTGGCGCGCCTTAGCGGAACCGCCTTCATAAAGCGGATCGCCGAAGAACAACTTTTCCCACGTCTCGGTACCGGACTTTCCGGCAATTGACTGTAGCGCGGCGGCGCGAAAGGCGAAATCGAGCACGGCAGGGTAGCCGTCGACGCGGGTATGGATTGCCAGCGTGCCGGGCTCCATCGTGTCCTGATAGACTTCGCCGAAGATATGGAAATTCGGAATTCCCCTGGCCTTCGCACGAGCCAGGATTGCCGGCACGAATTGCTGCCAGAATTCCGGATTGACATGTTTGGCGGTGTCGATGCGGAAGCCATCGACACCGAACCGGTCGATCCAGCTGGCGAACACGTCGATCAGGCCGGCGACGACGCGCGGGTTTTCGGTGGCCAGATCGTCGAGCCCGGAAAAATCGCCGTACGTTGTCGATTCCCCGAACCATTTGGAATTGCCGCGATTGTGATACCAGATCGGATCGTTGAGCCAGTCGGGTTTCTTCACCGCTTTCTCGGCGTTGGGCACGTAGACATCATAAGCGTAATTGGGATCGGTGAGCCGCGCAAAATTGGCGGCGCTCTTGTCGCCGTCGCCCTTAAAGCCGGGATTGATCGCCGCGCCGTCGATCCCGCCGCGGCGCTGGTAGGGATAATCGGCGATGGCGCGATAGTCGCAGGCCTGGATCGGGCAGCCCTTGTACTGGATGACATCTGCCGTGTGGTTGGCGATGATGTCCATATAGACTTTCATGCCGCGGCGATGTGCTTCGTCGACCAGTGCCTTGAAATCGACGTTGCTGCCGAGATGCGGATCGACCTGGGTGAAGTCGGTGACCCAATAGCCGTGATAGCCCGCCGATTCTTCGCCAGGCGGCCCCTGGACGGGCTTGTTCTTGAAGATCGGCGCCAGCCAGATCGCCGTGATGCCCATGCCTTGCAGATAATCGAGGCGCTTGATCAGTCCTTTGATGTCGCCGCCATGGTAATAGCCCTTTGCCGCCGGGTCGAACCCGGTCTTGAGCCGATCTCCGGTGAGCCCGCCACGGTCGTTGCGGGCATCGCCATTCTCGAACCGGTCAGGAAGCAGAAAGTAGATCAGTTCGTCTTCGGGCAGGCGCGCACGGACCGCCGAGAGATCGGCCGACTGCGAAGCGACGGGTGCCGATGCGAGAAGCGCCGAAAGGAGGACGGCAAGACTCATGATGTAGGCTCCGGGATGCGCACGGGCGCGAATTGACGGATGAATTCCTGATGCTCCCCCATCCGCGACGCTGCCTCGACACAGGCCCGTTCGACTTTGCCGAGGAAATCGGCGAGCCGTTCGGGCGCGATTGCATCGGCGGCCGGGTGCCAGCTTTCGGGGACGACGTTCTGGCCCAGCAGAACCTGGACCCAACCGCGCGCATCGAACAGTTCGTTGACGTCGGGCATCAGCCTTCCGGACTGGCGGAACAGGTCGATCTTGTGCTGCAGCGTGTCGGGAACGCGCATTGCGCGGACGCCGTCCCAGAACGGTTCGCCGACGCGCTGGTTGGCGTGATAATGAAGGATGATGAAGTCGCGAATGCTGCGCATTTCGAAGTCCGTCCGCGCATTATATTCGTCGCGCTCGGCCTGGCTGATCGATTGCGATGGAAGCAGGTCGAGCAGGCGGGTGATCGCGGTCTGAATGAGGTGGATGCTGGTCGATTCCAGCGGTTCGATGAAGCCCGACGACAGACCGATCGCGATGACATTGCGCTTCCAGCATTCGCGGCGTTTCCCGGTGGTGAATCTAAGGGCGCGTGGCTGGGCCAACGGTTCACCGTCGAGGTTGGCCATCAGGATGGCGGTGGCCTCGTCCTCGCTGATCGCGTCGGAGCAGAAGACATGGCCGTTGCCGATGCGATGCTGGAGCGGAATTCGCCATTGCCAGCCGGCCTTGCGGGCGATCGAGCGGGTATAAGGGACGAGCGGGTCGACGCTTGCGCACGGCACCGCGAGCGCGCGGTCGCAGCGCAGCCATTCGGTCCAGTCCTCGAAACCGCTTTCCAGTTCTTGTTCGATCAGGAGGGCGCGAAAGCCCGAGCAGTCGATGAACAGATCGCCTTCGATGCGAGTCCCGTCGGAGAGGCGGAGCGCGGCGATGTCGCCGTCGTCGCTGCGCTCGACCCCGTCGATCATCCCTTCCTTGCGGACGACGCCCCACGCTTCGGCCTTGCCGCGCAGGTAGCGGGCATAGAGGCCGGCATCGAAATGGAACGCATAGGGCATCGCCGGAAAGACGCTGTCGGCCGGCGGCTGGAAATGCGCGAAGCGGTTACCGGCGATGGCAATGACGTTGAGCAGATAATGACCGAGCGGCTTTGCCAGGCCGAGGTCGCGGCCGCGCAGCCAGGCATGGTGAAAGGGCAGGATGCCGATGCCCCGCCCGACGGTGCCGAAGGCATGGACATAAGCGTCGCCCGGCGCTCCCCAGCCTTCGAAGCCGATCCCAAGCTTGTAGGTCGCGCCGGTGGCGGCGACGAATTCGGCTTCGTCGAGACCCAGCGCCTGATTGAAATCACGGATGGCCGGAATGGTGGCTTCGCCGACGCCGACCGTTCCGATCTCGTCGGATTCGACGAGGGTGATCGAAACCTGCCCGGCAAGTTTGCCGAGCGCCGCTGCAGTCATCCAGCCGGCGGTCCCACCCCCGGCAACGACAATCCGCGACAGACGAGCTTTTGCCGTCACTCTGCTCCCTCTTCAATATGGTAGTGGCGACCCGTCGCCGACGAACCGGCGACGGGTCCACCGTCGACGATCAGAACTTGTACGTAAAGCCCGCGAGGAAGCGGCGGCCGTACTTCTGATAGTCGATGATCTGACGATCGTCGCCCGGATTGGCCGTCACGAACGGTTCGTCGGTCAAATTCTGCCCCTGAAGGTAGAGGGACAATCCAGTCAGGCGACTGCCGGGCTGGAAGTCATAGCCCAACTGCGCGTCGAGGATTGTTTCCGGCGCTGCCCGGCGCCGGGTCCGCGATGCGCCGAATCCCGACACTTCGCCGATGAACGTCGACCGGTGACGAAGCGAGGCACGGGCGTTGAAACCGTAACGCTCGTAATAAAGGGTGCCGTTGGCGACCCACTTCGAATAGCCGGGCAGGTCGCTGGAATCCCCGCCGGGCGTCGGCTGGATCTTGGTCTTGGTGTAGCTGACGCCGCCGGTGATGCCGAAACCGGTCAGCGCTTCGGTAAAGGTTTCGAACGGCAGCGTGCCGGCGATTTCGATGCCGTAAAGCTTGCCGCCCTTGCCATTGACCGGAATATTGAACGTCGCGAATTCCGGAACCAGATAGCCCGGGGTCTGCGGGGCAAGGACCAGATCCGCCGTCGGAACCAGCACATCCTGATTGTAGATGTAGCTGCGCAGATCCTTCCAGAACAGCTGGGCCGCAATATAGCCCTTCGTTCCCCAATATTTTTCGAACGTCAGGTCGACGGCGTTGGCCCGCCACGGCCGCAGATACGGATTGCCCGACCCGCCGGTGACGAACGCGAAGTCGCCGTCCGGCGTGCTCACATAATTGTAACCGTAGCTGATCGAGTAACGCATATCGTCGAGACGCGGCCGGATGATTTCGCGTGCCGCGCTGAAGCGGACCACGAAATCGCTGGCCGTGCGCAGCGACAGATTGAGGCTGGGCAGGACGTCGACGTAGCTTTCCGACACTTCGTTCAACGTCGCACCGATGTTCGGCGAGCCGTTCGCATTGGTGCCGAGATAGGTCGCCGCCGCACCGCGCGACGTCTGCTTGGTGAAATTGGCCTGAACGCCGACGTTGCCGGTGAGGGTCGACGTTCCGATGTCCGCGCGGATGTTGGCCTGGACATAGGGCGTCCAGATCTTCTCGTTCACCGCGTAGCTCTTCACCACGACATCGCCGTACGGATTGGCCACCAGATTGTAGAGGCCCGCACCGATCAGATCGAGCGGATCGTAGCTGACCACCGGCCCAAGGCCGAGGTACGACAGGTTGGTCGTGCCCAAACGCAGATTTTCGGGGATCGGAACGCTGACCGTGCCGTCGGTATTGGCCTTCAGCCCGAGGAAATATTCGTCGGGCACCAGCGATTTCGAACGGTCGGTGTAGTTCACGCCGGCCTGCACGCTACGCAGGAAGCTGCTTTCGGCGAATTCCTTTTCGACATCGCCGCGCAGCTGCCAGATCTTATCCTTGACGATCCGGTCGTTATAGTAACCGTCCTGGCCGCCCTGGATCGTCGTCCCGTCGATGCCGATCTGGGTTCCACCCCATCCCTGCGGCGAGGTCAGCAGGATCGTGTTGTAATCGCCATAGTTCAGCGTCGGGTCGAAGGTCGTCCCGCTGGTTCCGCTGTTGAAGTTGATGGTGTCGGTGGCGCCTACCGGGCCGCGTCCGGTGCCCGAATAGGTCTCGACGACCAGTTCGTTGCGATCGGTTTTCGAATAGCTGACGTCGGCAGACAATTTCCAGCCGTCATCGGTACGGTAGGCGTTGTTCCAGCCGAACGAATAAAGCTTCGCCTTGCGTTGGAAGGCGTCGTTTCGAACCACGCCTTTCACATTGTTGAATGTGCCGCTGTCGACGAAGGTCCCGTCGCCTTGCGGATTGGTCAAGGTTACGCCGCCGCCCCAATAAAGCGGCAGTTCGACGCCGCGCTTGATCTGGTCGTCCTTGAAGTCCGAATAGAAAGCGTCGAGCGTCGAGGTGAAATTCGGCGTTGGGCGAAACTGCAATGTACCCTGGAGGCCGAGGCGCGTGAGCTGGGTCGAGGTGACGTAGCTTTTCGATCCGCCGATCACCGCGCCATCGGCGGTGCCCGGGTAACCCCAAGCGTTGAATTCCTGGATCTGGTACGGCTCGTCGATATAGCTGGCGCCAAGGACGAGGCCGATCGTGTCGTTGGCGAACTGATCGACATAAATGCCGTTGACGCGCCAACCTTTGTCGTTCGAGCCGACATTGAGCTTGCCGATATCGGCAATCGAGCCGCGCGCACCGATCGAGACGATGCGCTTGCCGGCATCGAGCGGACGGATCGTGCGCAAATCGACGGTGCCCGACAGGCCCTGGCCGACGACGCTTGCCATCGGGGTCTTGTAGACATTGACCTGATTGATGATTTCCGAGGGATATTGATCATATTCGACGGCGCGATTGTCGCCGGTCGAAGTCTGCTCGCGACCATTGAGAAGAGTCGTCGAAAAGTCAGGCGCGAACCCGCGAATAGAGATTGAGTTCGAACGTCCGGAGACGCGCTGCGACGTCAGGCCCGGCAGTCGGGCAATCGATTCGGCGATCGAGGCATCGGGCAATTTGCCGATGTCTTCCGCACTGATCGATTCGACGACCTGTTCAGCGCGCTTCTTGGTGTTCACGGCATTTTGCAGCGACTGGCGGTAACCGGTGACGACGATGGCGTCTTCGTCGGTCGCTGCCGGGTCGGCCACAGCGTCGGCGGGCTGGTCCGCGGCGACCTGTTCGGTTGCATCGGCAGTCGGCGTGGCATCCTGCGCAAATGCGGTTCCTGAACCGATGGCGGCAAGCAGAACGCCCATCGCCAGACGGCTGGTGGTCGACGCAAACAGCGTACGATCAAATGACTTCATAACCCCTATCCCTCTCCCGTTGGCGCAAGTTGGTGCGCGCATGTCCATTGTGATGGATCGGTGACAGGGGTAGCTGGCGAAGGCCGTCGGGGGGAAGCTGGCGAGGGCGCTATACATACGTATTCACCTGCTCTACGAAGCAGTTAGCCACGCGTTTGTGGCGCTTATGCAACGCAAAGGCCGCCCCCCAGCGAATGACCACGCGACGACCGACCTCGTTCGATATCGCCGCCTTGGCGGGCGTTTCGCAACCCACCGTCAGTCGTGCCTTGTCCGGTAATGCGTCGGTCAGCGAAGAGACCCGGCAGCGCGTGCTCGATGCCGCACGACAGCTTCATTATACCGTCGATAAGAATGCCTCCGGCTTGCGCACGCGGCAGTCGCGGACCATCGCCTTGTTGTTCTTCGAAGACCCGACCCCTGACGATACGCTGATCAATCCCTTTTATCTGTCGATGCTGGGCGCGATCACGCGCGCCTGTGCGGTCAATCGCTACGACCTTCTGATCAGTTTCCAGCAGCTGTCGGGCGATTGGCATGTTGATTACGAGGACAGCCGCAAGGCCGACGGAATCCTGCTGCTCGGTTACGGCGACTATCTGACGGCGCGGCCGAGGCTCGAGCAACTGGTCAAACAGGAAACCCACTTCGTCCGCTGGGGCGCATCGCGTGACGGGCAGGTCGGGACGACCGTCGGGTCAGATAATGAGCAAGGGGGCTATCTTGCTGCCCGCCACCTAATCGAACGCGGCCGCAAGGCGATTGCATTCCTCGGCGCGATCGGGGCTGGAGCGCCCGAGTTCGTCGAGCGCTGGAACGGGTTTGAACGCGCGCTTGCCGAGGCTGGCATTGGGCGCGACGAACGCCTTCGCATCGACGCCGGGCCGACCGAAGAATCGGGACGTGCCGCTGCCGAGCTCTTGCTTGGCCAAGGAGTCCCGTTCGATGCGATGTTCGCGACCAGCGACCTGACCGCCATCGGTGCGATGCGGGCGCTTCACGATGCCGGCAAGCATGTACCCGGCGATGTCGCGATCGTCGGCTTCGACGATATAGCCGCGGCGCGTCTTGCCGAGCCGCCGCTGACGACGGTGGCGCAGGATCCGCGCCGCGCGGGTGAAGCGCTGGTCGAAACGCTGATTGCGCGGATCGAAGAGCGCGACGCCGGCAGCGTCTCGCTCCCCGTCAAGTTGATCGTTCGCGGCTCGAGTTAGGTTGCGAGCGGCGCCATCACCGGCCCCTCTGCCGGGCGGCGGGCGTAGATGCCGTAGCCGGCAATGATCGCGTAACAGAGCGCCGGCAGCAGCAGTGCGAAGTGCAGACTGCCCGACTGGTCGGCGATCAGTCCGGTTAGCAGCGGCACGACGGCGCCGCCGAAGATCGCAATGTTGATGATGCCCGATCCGTCCGCCGCGCGCGGACCCAGTTTTTCGCAGGCCAGGCTGAAAATGGTCGGGAACATGATCGAGTTCATCAGGCCGATCGCAAGCAGGCTGTAAGCTGATAAGGTGCCGACGGTGTTGGCCGAAACCAGGATCAGGGTAATCGCACCGACCGCGACGAAGGCGAGGATCTTGCCCGGGCTGAGCATGCGCAGCAGCGCCGATCCGACAAAGCGGCCAACCATCGCGCCACCCCAATAATACATGATGTACTTGCCGGCCTCGGCATCGCTTACACCAAGCACCGATTGCTGCATCAGATAATTGACGATCAGCGAGCCGATCGACACTTCGGCGCCGACATAGAGAAAGATGCACGCCGCACCCCAGCCGAAGCGGGGCCGCTTGAGCAACGAGAAGCCGGCCAGCGGCGGGCTGTGATCATGTTGTTCGTTGGGCAGGCGATTGCGGAACAGGAACACCGCAAAAGCGATGGCGGCCAGCGCAACGGCAAGGCCGATATAAGTGTTCACGATCGCACTGGTTTCGGCGGTGCGATAGGCATCGAGTTCAACGCCCGACAATTCCTTTGCCGACACAGCGGCAAGCCCGCCGAGGATAAGCGCGGTTCCAACCCGCGGGAAGATCGTGGTGCCCAGGCTGTTGAAGGCCTGCGCGAATGTCAGCCGGCTGTGCACCGTTTTGGCTGGCCCGAGCAGGCTGATCAGCGGATTGGCGACGACTTGGACGATGACGACACCGCTGGCCAGAATGAACAAGGCGAACAGGAACAGGCCGTAAGTTGCGGTGCGCGACGCCGGGATGAAAAGCAGGCAGCCGACCATCATCGTCAGCAGCCCCGCCACCGCGCCGCGCATGTAACCG
>JBDTMR010000029.1:0-13273 GCA_039934175.1 Sphingomicrobium sp. | reverse complement strand
AAGCAGCTGATCAGTTGGCGCTTCCGCTCGCCGCGACCGCGAGCGGTGATCCGCCACGGGCGTCCCGCCCGTTGGCGAGCGCGCCCGGATAGTCCCAACTGTAGCGGTCCGGAAAAGTCGCCATGCCATCCGCAGTCGGAACCATCGTAAGATAGGTCACGTAAACCGGGATTCCGCGCGGAAGAACCATCGGCTGCTCCGGCGCAGTGCCGACCGCCGCCGGATCACGGCCGAAGACCCATTGCGCGAGACGGCGATAATCCTCGACGCGAACGCAGCCATTCGAAAGGGCGCGATCGGTCTTGTTAAAATAGTCTTTCATCGGCGTGTCGTGGAGATAGATTCCTTCGACATTAGGGAACGGGAACTTCATTTTCCCCATCGAATTGGCGCCGCCGGGCTTTTGACGAAGCAGCAGTTTGGTTCTTCCCGACGCGACGGCATCCCAATCGACTTCGGCAACGGATAGGATCCGCGGCTGGCCGCTGAAGTCCGAAATGATCTCGTAATTCCGGGCCTTCAGATAGGCTTCCTTCTGCTTGATGATCGACGGCAACCACTTCTTCACCAAATGCTCGGGGACGTGCCAATAAGGATTGGCGATCGCATAATTCATCGTGCTCGCGATAATCGGCGTTGGCAGGTCGTGACCGACCTTGTCACCGACCACCACTTTCATGGAACCGACGTCCTGCCCATTTTCGTACATGTGCAGACGCTGTTCGGCGGTGTTCACGAAAATGAACTTGCCCGACCCCGGGAGGATCCGCGAGCGTTCAAGGTTGAGAAGCACTTTCGTGGAAGCGGTGCCGCCATTCGCCGAAGCCTCGGCAAGCGCCGTTTCGCGCAGCTTGGCGTAAATCGGATTGACCATCGACACCGACTGGACGTGGGCGGCAATCGACGGCGATGCTGCGAGCAAGGCCATGATTCGATCAGGATGCCCGGGCTTCAGCGTCAGTGAAGGATCACCCCATACGACGTTGGTGTTTGGCCGTTGCAAGGCCTGGACATAATCGACCCATGCATTGGTCAACGCACGCTCGGCCGTCTTGACGGCGAGCGCATCGCCGCCCTGCGCACGAAGCACATAGGCTTCGACCTGCGCGGCGACCTGCGGACCGGTCGGCATCCCGTCGATCGACGCTTGACGAAGAACCGACAGAAGCGCGCTCGTCGCGGCGGTCCCGCCCGCTTGGGTAAACCAGACCGGTGCTTCCTGCCGACGCTCGTAGAAATAATTGACCGCCGAAGCGTTGGGCGACGACAGGGCCATGATCGGTGCCGGGCGCGCAGGCGCTGGCGGCGGGAGATTTTTCTTCTTTTTGGCGTCGGCCGGCGCTGCGGCCATGACGCCTGCTGCCAATGCCATCGTCAATATTGCCCGCGCTCGCATGCTTTTTCCTCACCTGGTTCTCGAACCGTCCGGTTCGACTTCGCCGATAATATTCGGCCTATCGCAATCATTTGGCGGTCGAACGGTGTTTTGACCAGACCGAATGAACGACGATCCTAAACGCTGTGACATGAATACCACACGAACATGTTTCTTCCCATTCCGACGCAACCAACTCAACGCCTACTGGTTGGGCGGGGGCTTACGGAAAAGCACAGGAGATTTCATGCGTAAATATCTGATGGCGGCAGTGGCAACAGCCGCAATCGCAACATCGCCGGCATTCGCTCGCGATGGACAACCATATGTCGGCATCGAAGGCGGTATCTTGTTCCCGAAGGATCAGGACGCCGACGTTTTCGTCGACTACACGACGACCCAGACGGTCCCCACTACCCCCCCGGTCGCCGGCCCCGCCGACACGACCTACGACAATATGTTCGGTATCGGCTATAAGAAGGGCCTCGATGTCGATCTTATTGCCGGTTACGACTTCGGCATGTTCCGGCTCGAAGGAGAACTTGGCTACAAGCGTGCCAAGCTCGACAATTTCGAAATCGACAACACGGACCTGGCATCGCTCAATGCGGCGCTCAACCGTCCGTCGGCTGCGCCCGATCCCGGCGCTCCGGGCTTCGCCCCGCTGTCGGCGACCGATGTCGATCTGAACGGATCGGCCAAGGTTTATTCGGCTATGCTGAACGGCCTCGTCGAATTCGGCGATGACGATGGTCTGACGTTCTACGCAGGCGGCGGCGCAGGTCGCGCTCGTGTCAAGGCGTTCGGCACGAAGGACAATGCGTGGGCCTGGCAGCTGATTGCTGGCGCTCGCTATGCCCTTAGCCGTCATGTCGACCTCGGACTGAAGTATCGTTACTTCCAGACCGGTCGCCTGAACCTGTCGAACGACCCGATTGCGGTCGCCGGCAATCCGGATCAGGTCATTGTTGGCCAGACCACCACGGTCGCAACTACCAATGCGGTTCTGTACCCGAGCTTTGAAGACAAGTTCCGCTCGCACTCGTTGCTTGCCAGCCTGACCTTCAACTTCGGTGGCGTTGAAGCGGCTCCCCCGCCGCCGCCGCCCCCGCCGCCCCCGCCGCCTCCGCCGCCGCCCCCGGCGACGCAGACGTGCGCTGACGGTTCGGTGATCATGGCGACGGACATGTGCCCGCCGCCTCCGCCGCCGCCGCCGCCGCCGCCGATGCCCGAACGCGGCTAAGCGACGCCTAAGGCGTAATTCGGAAAGGCCGGTCACCCCAACAGGTGGCCGGCCTTTTCATTGATCTTGGGATCCGGACGCAAATGAGGGCGCCGGAGGGGGAACTTCCAGCGCCCTCATTCGCCCCGCGCCCGCCGGTTGACCGGCGCGCGCTCCCCTAACCGCGGGGTTCGGCGGTGTAAGCGTCCTCGATCAGGTCGCTGAACTTGGTGATCTTGCTGTCAAATTTGACCTTCACCTTGCCGGTCGCGCCGTGGCGCTGCTTGGCAATGATGATTTCGGCCTTGCCGTAAGCGCGCTCCATCTGCTCACGCCATTCGGCAACATCGGGATGGTCGTCGGCCGGTTGCTTGGCCGCAAGATAATAATCCTCGCGATAGACAAACATGACGATGTCGGCGTCCTGCTCGATCGAGCCGGATTCGCGAAGATCGGAGAGCTGCGGGCGCTTGTCCTCGCGCTGCTCGACCGCACGACTGAGCTGCGACAGCGCAAGCACGGGAACGTGCAATTCCTTGGCCAGCTGCTTCAAGCCGCGGCTGATCTCGGAGATTTCCTGCACGCGATTCTCGCTCGCGCCGCCGCGTCCCGTGCCCTGAAGCAACTGGAGGTAATCGACGACGATCATGCCGATCCCCTTCTGCCGCTTGAGTCGGCGAGCCCTGGTGCGAACCGCCGCAATCGACAGCGCGGGCGTATCGTCGATGTAAAAGGGCAGCCCGTTGAGCTCATCCGCCGCCCGCGCAAACCGCGTGAATTCGTTGCGCCCGATCTTGCCCGAGCGGATCTGCTCACCGGGAATCTGCGATTGTTCGGCAAGGATACGGGTCGCGAGCTGGTCCGCCGACATTTCCAGGCTGAAGAACGCCGTCGGCGCGCCCGCCGATCGCTCGGCCTCGATGCCGTCCGCCTGGTCCTGCAGGAAGCGCGTTGCAGCCGCGAACGCCATATTGGTGGCAAGCGCGGTCTTGCCCATGCCCGGTCGTCCGGCGAGGATGATCAAATCGCTGCGCTGGAGCCCCCCCATCCGGCCGTTGAGTTCGGTCAGCCCGGTCGTGATGCCCGACAGCCCGCCGCCCGAATTCAACGCCGCCTCGGCGACGCGAAGCGCTTCTTTCGACGCTTCGCTGAACGACTTGGTCTTGCCCTCGCCGCCGCCCTGTTCGGCGACCCGGTACAGATTGCCTTCGGCACGTTCGATCTGATCGAGCGGTGAGACATCGTCGGACGTGTCGAGCGCGCCTTCGACCATGTCCCGGCCAACCCCGACCAACGCGCGCAGCAAGGCGAGGTCGTAAATTTGCGACGCGAAGTCGCGGGCACCGATCACGGCAGCACCGGAGCCGGTCAGCTGCGCGAGATAGGCCGGACCGCCGACCTCCTTCATCGCTTCATCGCCGTCGAACATTGGTTTCAGCGTGACCGGATTCGCGACCATATTCTTGTCGGTCATGCGCAGGATCGCATCGTAAATGCGACCGTGCAGCGGCTCGAAGAAATGTTCGGATCGAAGCTTGAGCTGGACGTCCTCGACAATCCGATTGTCGATCATCAGCGCGCCAAGCAGCGCAGCTTCCGCTTCGATGTTGCGCGGCATTTGCTTGGGTTCGGGGGCATCGGCGGTCCCCGCGATTCGAACGATTTCGGCCATGACGAATCCATTACGCTCTCGATTGCCGGGCGACCATGGGCCTTTGGCGATTTGCTGTGGGCGCGATGTGGATAACTCAATGATTGCGTGGATAGAGCGGTCACGGCTAGCCAGTGCGAATGAGCATCTTATCCGACCGCTGGATTCGCGAACAGGCCCAGACCCACGCCATGATCGAACCGTTCGTCGAGGCCCAGCGCCGCGACGGCTGCATCAGCTATGGCCTGTCGAGCTATGGCTATGACGCCCGCGTTGCCGACGAATTCAAGATATTCACCAACGTCGACAGCGCGGTGGTCGACCCCAAGAATTTCGCGGCAAACAGCTTCGTCGATCGCAAGACCGATGTTTGTATCATCCCGCCAAACAGCTTCGCGCTGGCCCGCACGGTCGAATATTTCAGGGTTCCCGAAGACGTGCTGGTCATCTGCCTCGGCAAGTCGACCTATGCGCGCTGCGGGATCATCGTGAACGTGACCCCGCTCGAGCCGGGATGGGAAGGCCATGTCACGTTGGAATTCTCCAATACGACCCCGCTACCCGCCAAGATTTACGCCAATGAAGGCGCGTGCCAGTTCCTCTTCCTGCAGGGCAACGAGCGCTGCGAGACGAGTTATAAGGATCGCGCCGGCAAATATATGGGCCAGAAGGGCGTAACATTACCAAAGCTGTGAGCTTGGACGCGGCTCGCGCGCTCGACGCGGCCGATCCGCTCGCTTTCGCCCGACAGCGTTTCACGACGCCGGACGGCATCATCTACCTCGACGGTAACAGCCTTGGCGCGATGCCGGCGTCGACGCCGACGCGGCTGGCCGACGTCGCCCGACGCGAATGGGGCGAAGACCTCATCACCAGCTGGACGAAGAATGGCTGGATCGACTGGCCGCAGAAGATCGCGGCCAGAATAGCGCCGTTGGTTGGAGCGCGACCCGACGAGGTGCTCGTGTGCGATTCCACATCGATCAATCTGGCGAAAATGGCTGGTGCTGCGCTGGCATTGCGGCCTGACCGGCGCGTCATCCTGACCGAACAGGGAAACTTCCCGACCGATCTCTACATGCTCGGCGCGCTTGGAGCCGAATGTCGCGCGGTGCCGCGAGATGCGTTGGCGAGCGCGTTGAGCGACGATGTCGCGCTGCTGGCGCTTACGCACATCGATTACCGCAGCGGCCATCGCCACGACATGGCGTCGCTAACGGCAGCAGCACAGCAAGTGGGTGCAGTGACTCTTTGGGACCTGGCCCACAGCGCAGGCGCCATCCAGTGCGACCTGAACGAGGCGAATGCCGATTTCGCGGTCGGATGCGGGTACAAATTCCTGAACGGCGGGCCGGGTGCACCAGCATGGCTATTCGTCCGGCGCGATCACCAAGAGGCGGTTCGCAATCCGCTGCCCGGCTGGCTCGGCCATGCCGCACCCTTCGACTTCACCGACGACTATACCCCGGCGCAAGGCATCCGCCGCTTCCTGACCGGCACCCCGCCGATCCTGGCGATGGCGGCACTGGATGAAGGATTGAAATGCTTTGACGGCATCGATCCGCAAAGCCTGGACGCGAAAGCAGGTGCGCTCGGCGACCTGTTCATTGCGACCGTCGAACAGATTTGCCCTGAGGTAAAGCTGGCCTCGCCGCGCAATGCCCGTGACCGCGGCGCCCACGTCTGTCTCTCGCACCCGCAAGGCTATGCGGTGATGCAGGCACTGATCGCGCGCGGCGTTATTGGCGACTTCCGCGCGCCGGATTTGCTTCGCTTCGGCTTGGCACCGCTAACAACGCGCTACATCGACGTCATCGCCGCTGCCGAAACTTTGAGGGTCATCCTCGAACACGGGACGTGGGATGATCCTGCCTACCGCCAGCGCAAAGCCGTTACCTGATTGACGTAGCGTGATGCCGAGCCTTGTGTGGCCTCAGGACTTATCCGGACTTCCCGCAATCCTGGACTGGCCGTGACGGATCAGGTCGACCCAATCGGCGAATGCGGCGCCGAAAGCCTTTACCAACTTTGCCACCATTTCGTCATTGATCGTTCCGTCCGGCGCGACTTTTTCGTCGTTGAGCAAGCCCCAATAAGCCTCGGGCTGCTGCATCATCGGCATGTCGAGGAAGACACAGGATTGGCGCAAATGGTGGTTCGATCCGAATCCGCCGGTCATACCGGGTGACCCCGAAAAGACCGCTGCAGGCTTCTTCGCCCAGACGCTCTTGCCATAGGGGCGTGATCCGACGTCGATCGCGTTCTTCAGCGCGCCGGTCATCGATCGATTATATTCCGGACTACCGAACAACACCCCATCGACATCGCGCATCGCATCGCGAAAATGCGTCCAAGCTTCAGGCGTTTGCGCACCCTCGATGTCCTGGTCGTATAGCGGCAAGTCGGCGATTTCGACGGTCTTGAAGGTCAACCGATCATCGATCGACGCTGCAATGGCATTCCCGAGGCGGCGGTGAAAGCTGTCCTTGCGGAGCGAGCCGCAGACGAATGCGATGGTGGGTTTGGTCATGTGCCTCCAATGCCGCGTGGCGGCGGGGGTTCCCGTCAGCGCCTTTTCTTGCCCTGATGGCGTATATTGGCGGGTCGACCGCGCCGCGGACCACGCGGCAAGGTGCGATCCTGGCGGCGTCCCGATGATCCGGCAAACTTGCCTTCGGGAAGCTCGAACCGAAGCGCGCCGGACGCCGGATTGGCCTCGGCCAGTTTCAGCTCCAGCTTTTGACCCATCTTGAAGGTTTCGCCGGACTGCTCGCCGATCAACGCCTGACTGGCCTCGTCGTACCGGAAATATTCGTTGCCGAGCGTCGACGCTGGAACAAGGCCGTCGCCGCCCAATTCCTCGACCGTGGCGAAGAAGCCGAACGGTTGGACGCCGGTGATCCGACAGCGCAGGATCTGCCCCACCCGGTCGGCAAGGAATGCCGCGACATAACGGTCGACCGTTTCGCGCTCGGCTTCCATCGCGCGTCGCTCGAGCATCGAAATCTGCTCGCCAATCTCGGTGAACCGGGTCGCATCGTCGGCCGGAAGGCCGCCTTCGCCAAGCTTGTAGGCGGTTACCAGAGCCCGGTGGACGAGCAAATCGGCATAGCGCCGGATCGGCGAGGTGAAGTGCGCGTAGCTGGCGAGGCTGAGGCCGAAATGACCCAAGGTGTCGGGCGCGTAGCGCGCCTGCATCTGGGTGCGAAGCAATTGCTCCATGATTTCTGGCCGCGCGTCATGATCAGCGCCGATGCGTTCGATGATCCGGTTGAAGGTCGCCGGCTTGACCACCTGCCCGAGGGCGAATTCGAGGTCGAAGGTAGCCAGATAATCCTTGAGCTTGACCAGTTTCTCGCGGCTCGGCCCCTCGTGCACGCGGTACATGACCGGCGCTTTCTTCTTTTCAAGCGCCCGCGCCGTCGCGACATTGGCGGCAATCATATAGTCCTCAACCAATCGGTGGGCGTCCAGCCGCTCGCGCGGAGCGACCGACATGATGCGGCCTTTCTCGTCGAGCACGACACGACGTTCCGGAAGATCGAGTTCCAGCGGCTCGCGACGAACCCGCGCTGCAAGCAGTGCCTTCCAGCATTCCCAAAGCGGTTTCAGCGCCTTTTCAATCACTTCCGTTTCGACGGTTGACGCTTTGCCGTCAATCGCGGCCTGTGCATCTTCGTATGCAATGTTTGCGGCCACACAAATCTTGGCACGCGAGAATCGCCAGCTTTTCAGCGCTCCGTCCTTGCCGACATGCAAATGGCAGGCCAGCGCGGCGCGCGGTTCGTCCTGTTTCAGCGAACAGATCCCGCTCGACAATTCGTGCGGCAACATCGGGACGACGCGGTCGGGGAAATAGATGCTGTTGCCGCGCGCGCGCGCTTCCTTGTCGAGCGCGCTTCCGGGACGAACGTAGAAGCTGACATCGGCAATCGCGACGATGGCGTCCCAACCGTCGCCATCCGTGCGGCTAGTAGCCCAGATTGCGTCGTCATGGTCGCGGGCGTCTTCGGGATCGATCGCGACGATCGGCAGATGAGTCAGGTCTTCGCGGTCGTCGCCCAGCTTCTGGAGCGCCACCTGCCTGGCATTGGCAATTGCGTCGTCGTGAAATTCGTCGCGCAGGCCGTGCTTGTGGATCGCGATCAGGCTGAAGCTGCGCGGCGCGAAGGGATCGCCAAGGATGGCATCGACCCGCGCCGTGACGCGCGGCGGACGGCCCGACGGTTCGGCCAGCACCAGGTCGCCGGCCTGCGAATCCTTCAAATCCGAAATCGGCAATTCGCGGCGTTCGCGCTTGTCGACCGGGGTCAGGAAGTGACGGTCGCCTTCCTTGCGAACGACGCCCAGGATCATTTCGGCCGACTTTTCCAGCTTCTTCATGACCAGCGCGACATGGCCCTTCCCGCGCTCTTCGGTGCGCGCCAGGATACGGTCGTTGAGGCCAAGTGCCGATCGTTTGCCGCGTTCCAGCACGCGCAATTTCGGTGCGGGCGTATCGGCGTGCCAGTTTTCGGGCGTTGCCCAGACTTCACCATCCTCGATCGAGGTCACGCGCAGGACGGTGACCTTGGGCACCCCGCCCATCTTGTGGAAGGCGCGGCCCGGAGCGCTGTCGATCAGGCCCTCGTCGGCCATGTCCTTGAGGATCGCTTTCAACGCGATCTTCTCATTACCCTTCAGCCCGAACGCGCGCGCGATTTCGCGCTTGCCCGCCGGCTGGTCGCTGGAAGTGATGAAATCGAGGATTTGCTTGTGGGTCGGAAGACCGGGCTGGTGTTTGCGGGGCATCGCATTGCACCTAGCGGCGAATTGCCGCGCCGACTAGCGAAGCTGACTGTCCTTGCTGCCGCGGCGATTGAAGCTGGAATGCTGGACCGCCTTGTCACGCTCCGACTGGCAGGCGACGCAGGTGCGGACTCCGGGCAAGGCATCCCGGCGCTTCTTCGGGATTGGCTCGCCGCACTCGTCGCATTCCGACGCGCTTTCGCCCTTCGGGGTAAGCGCGCGGGCGCGAAGCACCGCGTCCGTGACGGTATCGTCGATCTGTTCCTGCACCGCGCCGTCGCGGGTCCAACCACCAGCCATTTCCTACTCCTTCGCGCGATCAACGCACGACGGCGATTATGGCTTCGTGGGCGGCGCCAAATAGGGCTTGAACGCGCCGCCGGGGACGGCAGACGCGACGGGGCTTTCGTAGCCATCGGCGCTGACCGAGGAAACGCCGAACACCCAGTCGTCGACGCGGATGCCCTTCAACTCCATCTGGCACCCAAAACCAGTCCGCTGGTCAACTGGCGGCTTCGTGCCGTCGCCCATCAACTGAATGCATCCGCTGACCCAACCGTTGTTGCCGGTTTGCCAATGGCGCGGCATCGGCGCCCGGTTCGTCCAGTTTCGATCATCGGTCCTGCGCCAGTGAACGGCATAGGACTGTGCCCCGGTGACCTCGTGCCATTTCGGGCGCGTGAACGTCTGCACCGCGCCCTCGACATCGCGAGGCTCCGGCGGTGGCGGGGCGCTGGCGATGGCGGCGAGCGCAGCGATGTTCAGCTGGGTCACCTTGCGCAGATAAGCGAAATCCATCTTGTCGACGGTGTCGCCATATTCGACGCCCTTTTCGGTCCGCAGATCCTGGTGCTGGTGATCGTAATTCTCAACCGCGACCGAAAAACGCACCGCCGGGAAGCCCGCATTGAGCATTTCGGTATGGTCGCCGCCGCGCCCGAAGCGGTCGTTGCGCCAGACCTGCATCACGTCGAGGCCGATTTCGGGCAGCCGTTCGGCCAGCGTGTCGAGGAAGCGCGAGACGTTACGCGACGGGCTGTCATTTTCCCCGCCCAGGCTGCGAATCTGTTTGGCGAGGTCTTCATGACCCTGCCAGCGCGGGCCTTCTGAAAAAACGCGGACGGTCTTGTCGTCGCACACGCCGTCACTTCCGCAGCTGTTGCCGATGATATCGTTGTTGAGGTTGGCGATGACGTTCCAGCCCTGCGCCTTGGCATAATTGGCCAGCACCTTGCCGCCGAACAGCCCCTGCTCTTCGCCCATCAGCGCGGCATAAACGATCGTCCCGGCGAACTTGTGCTTCGACAGTACGCGCGCCGCCTCGATCACGGCAGCGGTTCCCGAGCCATCGTCATTGGCCCCCGGTGCGTCTGCGGTGGCATTCATCACGTCGGAGACGCGGCTGTCGATATGGCCGGTGATGATGACCACGTCATTGGGCCGCTCCGTCCCGCGCTGGATGGCGATGACATCGGTGATCTTGACGCCGCTGGGGATGCGCGGTCCGCTCAGCAACTCGCTGGGCGTGACGACCTCCAGCCCCAGCTTGCGAAACTCCGCTTCCGTCCATTTCAGCGACGCGCCGATGCCGCGCTTGGGGTCGGTTTGCGACGACAGCGTATGCCGCGTCCCGAAACTGACAAGTTTTTCGACTGCCGCCTTCATCCGCGCCTGATCGACAGAGCGAGTCAGTCCGGTCAGCCGTTCCTCGACCGAGGTCGGCGGCGGAATGGCGATGGCGGAAGTGGCGAGCGAAGCGAGGGCGAAGGATAGCAGGAGTTTCGTCATACCCGCATCGTGGCACGAAGCCGATGCTCGCGCCAGAGGATGACGAGGCCCGACGCAATGATCACCGGCGCACCGATCCACGTCCAGTGACTGGGCAATTGCCCGAACAGCACGATGCCGAGGATCGTCGCCCAGACGAGCGAGGTGTAATCCATCGGCATGACCAGCGCGACCGGCGCCAGCCGAAGTGCGCCGGTCAGCGTCAATTGCGCCAGCCCGCCTGCCAGCGACAGGCCGACGATGATCGCCCAGGTTTCTCCGTCATGCGCCTTGCCGAACCAGGGCATCAGCAGCGCCAGTGGGACGAGCGACGACACCGCAAACCAGAACACCGTGGTCGCTGCCGCCTCGGTCGCGCCGAGCCTGCGGATGACGATGGTCACCGCCGCCGTCAGCAACGCCGCAAGCAGTGCGACCGCACCCCCGACCAACGGCACATGACCGTCGCCCGGCTGGACGACGACCATGACGCCGACGAATCCGACCAGAACCGCGCCCCAACGCCATCGGCCGGTCGGTTCGCCAAGCACCAGCGCGGCGAGGACAACCGAAAAGATCGGCACCGAAAATCCGATTGCGGTCGCCTCCGCCAGCGGAAGCAGGGTCATCGCGAGAAAGTTGAGATACATGGCGGTCAGGCCGACCCCCATCCGGGTGACGTGCGCCCAGACGCGCTTGGTGCGGAGACTAGCAAAACCCGGACCCATCGCGACCCATGCGCTTGCGCACAGGGCCGACCCGATCTGGCGATAGAACAGGCTTTCGACGACATGCACACCGCGCGTCGCCGCCCACTTCACCCCGGCGAACATCAGCGCCAGCAGCACCGCCGTCAGCAGGCGCAACCCCATGCCGAGCAAATGTCGCTGCTCGATCGGCCGATCGGTGTCGTGGGCATGCCCCATGACGCGATGCGCTAGCCTTCACCGCGAGGCTTGGCTAGGGAGCGCGCAACCCAAAGATCGAGCCCACAGCAGGAGAGTTCCAGTGCGCGCCATTCCCCACTTCATCAACGGCAGCCATCACGAAGACGCCCCGCGCAGCGGCGATGTCTGGAACCCCAGCCAGGGCGAAGTGCAAGCGACGGTTGGCCTTGGCACCGCGACCACGCTGCAGAAAGCGGTCGACGCTGCCAATGCCGCGCAGCCCGCATGGGCGGCGACCAACCCGCAACGCCGCGCCCGCGTGATGTTTGCGTTCAAGGCGCTGGTCGAAGCGCATATGGACGAGCTGGCGGGTTTGCTTTCGAGCGAGCATGGCAAGGTCATCGCCGATTCCAAGGGCGACGTGCAGCGCGGACTTGAAGTCATCGAATTCTGCTGCGGAATCCCGCACGCGCTGAAAGGCGAATATACCCAGGGCGCAGGCCCTGGCATCGACGTCTATTCGATGCGCCAGCCGCTCGGCATCGGCTGCGGCATCACCCCATTCAATTTCCCGGCGATGATCCCGATGTGGATGTTCGGCGTCGCCATCGCCACCGGCAATGCCTTCATCCTGAAACCGTCGGAGCGAGACCCTTCGGTGCCGCTGCGCCTCGCCGAATTGATGAAGGAAGCCGGTCTTCCCGATGGAATCCTCAACGTGGTTCACGGCGACAAGGAAATGGTCGACGCGATCCTCGACCATGACGATATCAAAGCCGTCAGCTTCGTCGGATCGAGCGACATCGCGCAATATATCTATTCGCGCGGGACCGCGAACGGCAAACGCGTCCAGGCCTTCGGCGGCGCCAAGAACCACGGCATCGTCATGCCAGACGCCGACCTCGACCAGGTCGTCAACGATCTTGCCGGCGCGGCCTTCGGGTCGGCGGGCGAGCGCTGCATGGCGCTTCCGGTGGTCGTGCCCGTAGGCGAGGAAACCGCCGACCGCCTGCGCGAGAAACTGATCCCGGCAATCGCCGCGCTCAAGGTTGGAATCTCGACCGATCCCGAGGCGCATTATGGCCCGGTGGTCAACGAAGCACACAAGAATCGCGTCGAAAACTACATCCAGATGTGCGCCGACGAGGGCGGCGAACTGGTCGTCGATGGCCGCGGCTTGACGCTGCAGGGCCATGAAAAGGGCTTCTTCGTCGGGCCGACCCTGTTCGATCACGTCAAGCCGAGCTTCCGGTCGTATCAGGAGGAGATTTTCGGCCCTGTGCTGCAAATCGTCCGGGCCGCCAATTTCGACGAAGCGGTCCGCCTGCCGAGCGAACATCCGTACGGCAACGGCGTCGCCATCTTCACCCGCAACGGCCATGCCGCCCGCGAATTTGCGGCGCGGGTCAATGTCGGGATGGTCGGCGTCAATGTACCGATCCCGGTGCCGGTCGCTTATCACACCTTTGGCGGCTGGAAGCGCAGCGGCTTCGGCGACACCAACCAGCATGGCATGGAAGGCGTGAAGTTCTGGACCAAGGTCAAGACGATCACCCAGCGCTGGCCCGATGGCGGCGTCGGCG
>JBDTMR010000028.1:0-13438 GCA_039934175.1 Sphingomicrobium sp. | reverse complement strand
TTCCACCCCTTCGCGCCGCGATCATCCCGGTGACTCCGCTCCAGCAGAATTGCACCTTGATGTGGTGCACCAAGACGATGCGCGGTGCGCTAGTCGATCCGGGCGGCGACCTCGACCGGTTGAAGGACGCCGTTCGCCAGGCTGGCGTCACCATCGAGAAGATTCTGCTGACCCACGGCCATATCGACCATTGCGGCCAGGCCGGGATGCTTGCTGACGAACTCGGCGTTCCGATCGAAGGGCCGCACGAGGATGATCGTTACTGGATCGCGAAGCTGGAAGAGGACGGTCAGAAATACGGAATCAACGGCGCCCCGTTCGAGCCCAGCCGCTGGCTGGTCGATGGCGATTCGGTGAAGGTAGGCGACTTGACCCTCGACGTTCGTCATTGTCCCGGACACACGCCCGGCCATGTCGTTTTCCACCATGCGCCGTCGAAACTGGCGATGGTAGGCGATGTCCTGTTCCAGGGTTCGATGGGGCGGACCGACTTTCCGCTCGGCAATCATCAGGACTTGATCGATTCGATCACACAGCGCCTGTGGCCGATGGGTGGAGAGACGGCGTTCGTCCCGGGCCACGGGCCGATGTCGACCTTCGCCCACGAACGGGCAACTAATCCGTTCGTTGCGGATCACGTGCTCGCGCGGGCCTGAACAAGCTTGCGTCGTTCCCGCATTTCGCTATAGGGCGCTCTCGTTAGCGACGATCCGGCTGCCGCCGCGGGGTTCCCCGATGAGCTGGGCGCAGGGTAGTCGCCAATTTTTTTGTCATTTGAAGCACAGGTGCCACCGTGGCCGTTCCTAAAAGAAAAACCTCGCCGTCCAAGCGCAACATGCGCCGCAGCCATCACGCGCTGGAAGCCAAGAATTTCCAGGAATGCCCGAACTGCGGTGAGCTGAAGCTGCCGCACGTTCTGTGTTCGGCATGTGGCCATTACAACGGCCGCGAGATCATCCAGCCCGAGGCCTGAGCGGATCGCGAAGGGGCACGCTGGCATGGCCGTGAGCCCGAGGATCGCGATTGACGCTATGGGCGGGGATATCGGCCCGGCGGTGATGATCGCCGGGATGGCCCTTGCCTTGCGTCAGGATCCCTCGCTGCATTTCGACCTTTACGGCGACGAGGCGCTGATCCGTCCCGAGCTGAAGAAGCACGCCACGTTGAAACGCGCGGTCGAAGTCCACCACACCACCGACGCCATCTCCGGCACCGAAAAGCCGAGCCAGGCCATCCGCCGCGCCAAGGGCACGTCGATGGGAATGGCGATCAATGCGGTCAAGGACGGCAAGGCTGCTGCCGCTCTGTCCGCCGGGAATACCGGTGCGCTGATGGCAATCGCCAAGCTCGCGCTACGCACCATGCCGGGGATCGATCGTCCGGCGCTTGCGGCGCTGCTCCCGACGCTTGCCGACAACGATCTCGTCATGCTCGACTTGGGCGCGAATACCGAGTGCGATGCGCAAAATCTCGTCCAGTTTGCGGTAATGGGGTCGGCCTATGCCCGGACCGTGCACGGCCTTGCCAAGCCGCGCGTCAAATTGCTCAACATCGGCACCGAAGAATTGAAGGGCACCGGCGAGCTCAAGGAAGCCGCCGCGATGCTTCGCGAAGCCGACTATCTGCCGATGGAATTCAACGGCTTCACCGAGGGCGACAAATTATCGCGGGGTGACGTCGATGTCGTCGTCACCGACGGTTTCTCGGGCAATATCGCGCTCAAGACCGCCGAAGGCACTGCGCGCTTCGTCACCGACCTGCTGCGCCGCGCCTTTACCAGCTCGATCCGTTCGAAAGCGGGATTTGCGCTGTCGAAACCGGCGCTTCACATGCTTAAGGTCCACCTCGACCCGAACAATCACAATGGCGCGGTCTTCCTCGGCCTCAATGGTCTGGTGGTCAAAAGCCATGGCAGTGCCAATCCGAAGGGCGTTGCCAATGCGATCGGCGTTGCCTCGCGGATGATCGCCAACGACATCACCCGCAAGATCGGCGAGGATCTCGACAATTTCCGCGCCCATGCTTTCGCCGATGACGAGCCGGCCGAGTGAGCCGACGCGCCGCCATCGCAGGGGTCGGATCGGCCCTTCCTGCCCACCGCGTGACCAATGCCGAACTGGCCGAGCGGGTCGACACCTCCGACGAATGGATCGTCGAGCGGACGGGGATTCGCAGCCGCTATATCGCCAACGCCAGCGAAACGACCGGAACACTCGCTTTCGCTGCCGCGCGAAACGCGCTTGACCATGCCGGAATTGACGCGACCGCCATCGACCTGATCGTCCTTGCCACCGCAACGCCCGACCAGACCTTTCCGTCGACTGCGACCAAGGTTCAGGCGATGCTCGGCATCGACGATTGCATCGCATTCGACGTCCACGCCGTCTGCACCGGCTTTCTTTATGCGCTGACCGTCGCCGATTCAATGATCCGTTCGGGCAGCGCCAACAACGCGCTGGTGATTGGCGCCGAGACGTTCAGCCGAATCCTCGACTGGGAAGATCGCGGCACCTGCGTCCTGTTCGGCGACGGCGCCGGCGCGCTGGTGCTGACGGCCGAGGATGGCGATCGCGGCATTTTGGCGACCAAGCTTCACGCCGACGGACGCCATAACGACTTGCTTTACGTCGATGGCGGGCCGTCGACGACGGGGACGGTCGGCAAGCTGCGCATGAAAGGCCGCGAAGTCTTTCGTCACGCCGTCGTCAATTTGGCCGAAGTGATGGGCGAAGTCCTCGATCTCGCCGGTCTGACGTCCGACGATGTCGATTGGGTGGTGCCGCACCAGGCCAATGCCAGGATCCTCGACGCGACCGCACGAAAACTCGGCCTCCCGGCGGAAAAAGTCGTCGTCACGGTCGACCGTCATGCCAACACATCGGCCGCCTCAGTTCCGCTTGCGCTCGACACCGCCGTCAAGGATGGTCGGATCAAGCGCGGGGATTTGCTCGTGCTCGAAGCGATGGGCGGCGGCTTTACCTGGGGCGCCGCCGCAATCCGCTATTAATCCGGAAAGTAATCTTTCCATTTCATCGGATTGCCGTTCCGCATCTTTTTGGTTAGGCTCGACAAATGTCGCATAGCTGGTGCGATATGGGGGAAGGAAATTCAAATGGCGGATGCTGGAATTGCGCGCTCGGGCGATGGACTGCATGGCGGGACGCTGACCCGTGCGGACCTGTCCGATCTGGTCCATCGCAAACTGGGACTTTCCCGCGCCGAAAGCGCGAGCATGGTCGAGCGCATTCTCTATCACCTGTGCCACTCGCTTTCCGATGGCCAGAACGTCAAGATTTCGGGCTTCGGCAGCTTCATCCTGCGCGACAAGGGGGAGCGGATCGGTCGCAATCCCAAGACTGGTATCGAAGTGCCGATTGCGCCGCGCCGGGTGATGACCTTCCGCGCAAGCCAGATCATGCGCGACCGGATCGCGCGTTAAGCCGACGATGGCATCCGGCGACAAGGATCCGGGAGCATTCCGAACAATCGGAGAATTGTCGGATGAGCTCGGCGTCGCCCAGCATATCCTGCGCTATTGGGAAACCAAGTTTCCGCAACTCAAACCGCTGCAACGCGCTGGTAACCGACGCTATTATCGCCCCGCCGACGTGGCCTTGGCGACGCGCATCCACCGCTTGCTTTCGGTCGAAGGTTACACGGTTCGGGGCGTACAACAATTGCTTCGAAGCAAAGGTTCTCCATCGGAAGAAGCGGAGACTGGGACGCACCCGCCCCCGCTTGCTCCTTCGTCCCAGCCGGCGATCGGCGAAGCGGAGTCAGCTTCGTCGTCATCAGGAATCGATTACGAACGACTGGTCGACCTGCGCGACCGGCTCGTTGCCGCGCTCGCCGACTGAACCCTTCCGGACCCGCTCCAGTACCTGATCGAACGGCAATCGATGGATCGCGACGTCCGCTGGAAACGCGCTGAGTAGCCGTGACGGAAAGGCGCTGGATAACACCACGAACTGACCGCGGTCGCCCTGCCGACGGATGAGCCGCCCGAAGGCCTGGGCCAGCTTCGCCCGCACCACGCGATCGTCATAAGCGCTTCCCCCACCGGCCATCCGGCGGGCCGCGTGAAGAACCGTTGGGCGCGGCCACGGTACCCGCTCCATCACCACCAGGCGCAGCGAATCCCCTGGCACATCGACGCCGTCGCGAAGTGCATCGGTGCCCAGCAGGCTGGCGCGCGGATCGTCGCGGAAAATATCGACCAGGGTACCGGTGTCGATCGGATCGACGTGTTGCGCGTATAACGGCAGCCCGGCCCGCGCCAACCGATCGGCAATGCGGGCATGAACCGCCCGCAACCGCGCGATGGCAGTGAACAAGCCAAGCGTCCCGCCACCCGCCGCTTCGATCAGTCGGGCATAAGCTCCGGCCAATGCCGCCACGTCGCCGCGCGGAATGTCAGTGGCAATCAGCACTTCGGATTGCGCGCCATAATCAAACGGGCTCGGTGCCGCGAAATGGTGGATCGGGCCGGCAATATGCGATGCCCCGGTGCGCGCATCGGCGGCGGGCCAGTCCTCGCCACCGCGCAAGGTTGCGCTGGTCACCAGCACGCCGTGGGCGGGTTCGATCACCGCCTTGGCGAGCGGCCGCGTCGGGTCGAGCCAGTGCCGATGGATGCCGATATCATATTCGCGCCCTTCGACCCGGTCGACGGCGAGCCAGTCGACGAAATCGGGATCGGCGGCACCGCCAACTCGACCGAGTAGCGAAATCCACGCGCTCAGCGTTTCGCGCCGCCATGTCAGTCCGTTGATCGCGCCTTCGACCCGCGCCCGGGCCTGCGAATCGAGCCAGTCCGGCGCGTCCTCGAGCACGGACTCGAGCCGCCGAACCAGCATCGCCAGCGGCTTGGCCAGGCTCTCCAGCGCTTCGAGCGCATCGGCGGCGCGCGCGACGAAGGCGCCATCGGGCTCGGCCAGTTCGGTCTCGATCGCATAGCCCGCCTCTTGCGCTCTGGCCCGCGCATAGGTCGTGCCGCGTACCTCGGCGAGCAGGCGTTCCAGCGGTCCGAACGGCTCCCCTTCGGCCAATCGCGCGATCCATCCGTCAGACGGCAATGCGCGCGCCGCCTCGACTGCCGTTTCCAGTGCCTGCGCTCCCTGTTCGTCATAGGAACACACATCGAGCAACCGCGCGGCAAGCCCTCGCCGCCGCCCGCGCGACTTGCCTTCGGGGCCGACGATCCAGCGGCGAAGCTCGATCGCTTCCTGCCCGGTCAAGGCGGCCGCAAAGGTCGAGTCGGCGGCATCAAACAGATGATGACCTTCGTCGAAAACGATCCGCTGCGGCGCGTCCGGCCGCCCGCGCGCGGCGTTGACCATGACCAGCGCATGATTGGCGATGACCAGATCGGCGTCGCGGCTGGCGCGCTCGGCTCGTTCGATGAAGCATTTGCGATAATGCGGGCAGCCGGCATAGACGCATTCCCCGCGCCGGTCGGTCAGCGCAGTCGCGCCAGCCCGGCGGAACAGGCTGGGCAACCAGCCGGGCAGATCGCCGCCGACCATGTCGCCGTCCTTGGAATAAGCCGCCCAGCGTCCGACCAGTTGCGCCAGCACTGCCGCACGACCGGCGAATCCGCCCTGCATTGCGTCTTCCAGGTTGAGCAGGCAGAGATAATTCTCGCGGCCTTTACGAACCACGATTCGCCGCCGCCGGTCGACCTCGTCGGGCACGATCTTGTGCCCTTCGGCATCAAGCTGGCGCTGCAGCGCCTTGGTATAAGTCGACACCCACACCGCGCCTCCCGCCTTTTGCGCCCACAGGGATGCGGGCGCGAGATAGGCCAGCGTCTTGCCAATTCCGGTCCCGGCTTCGGCGAGCAGCAAATTGGGCTCGCCCTCGGCCCGGCGCGGATTGAAGATCGCCGCCGTTTCGCCCGCCATCTCCTGCTGGCCGGTACGTTGTTCGGCGCCCTTGCCGGTCAGCTCGGCCAACCGCGCTTTCGCCTCCTCCGCACTGATCCCGACCGTGCGCGGCGGCGATCGATCCGACTGCTCCTCCCATTGCGGCAACCGGCTGAACAGCATCCGCTCGCCGCGCTCGGGTTTCTCGAGGCGCTGCGACACGAACGGCGCCCAGCCCCAACCCAGCCGCCACAGCGTCTGGGCAACGGTCCACGCGCCCTCGCGCTCGGCCCAGTCTGCGCGGCCCATATGATCGAGCAACGCCTCGGCGATCGCGATCAGGGTCAGCGTCGCCGCCGATTCTTCGGTTGGCGGCGCAACCCCGACGGCGCGGGCCAGCCCGCCGACCGTCGGCACCGCGAATCGCGCAGGATGGACGAAGGCGAACAGCTCGAGCAGGTCGAGACCGCTGATATCGGGATAGCCGAGACGCTGCCTGACGACCGGTGCGTTCATGACGATATGCGGCGTCTCCGCCAGCTTGCCGATTGCCTCTCCCCGCGACAGCCCGCGTACCGTCCCGTCGCCGGCGGCCCAGATGCCGGCATGGGTTGCATGGAGCGACGGAAGAGGCAAAGGAACGGGCACGATCGCCCATCCATGGGCAAGTGAGAACGAAAGGGCAACAGTTGAGCGACGCGATCCGCGATGCCGCCATGACCAGCAAGGCCTGGCCGTATGAGGAAGCCCGCAAGCTGCTGAAGCGCCGGCCCAAGGGAAAGCCCACCCATGACGGCGTTACCGGCCCGATGATTTTCGAAACCGGTTACGGTCCGTCGGGTCTGCCGCACATCGGCACCTTTACCGAAGTGCTCCGCACGACGTGGGTCCGCCGCGCTTATGAAGAACTCACCGGCGGCGCGCCGACGCGGTTGATCGCGTTCAGCGACGATATGGACGGCCTGCGCAAAGTTCCGGACAATGTCCCCAACAAAGAAATGCTGACCCAGCATCTCGGCAAACCCTTGTCGCGGATTCCCAATCCGTTCGACACTGGCGACGAGAGTTTCGCCCACCACAATAATGCGATGCTGCGCAAATTCCTCGATCAATATGGTTTCGACTACGAATTCGTCTCGGCGTCCGATCGCTATAATTCGGGCGCGTTCGATGATGCGCTGAAGAATGTGCTGCGCCATTTCGGCGACATCCTCGACATCATGCTGCCAACGCTGCGTGCGGAACGACGCCAGACTTACTCGCCGGTTCTACCGATTTCGCCGTCGTCGGGCCGCGTCCTCCAGGTGCCGGTCGAGGTACTCGACGCGGACACCGCGATGATCGCCTTCACCGACGAAGACGGCAGCCGGATCGAACAGAGCGCGCTGGGCGGCCAGTCCAAACTCCAGTGGAAGGTCGATTGGGCGATGCGCTGGATCGCGCTTGGCGTCGATTACGAGATGTACGGCAAGGATCTGACCGATAGCGGCGTCCAGTCCGGCCGCATCGCGGCGGTGCTCGGCGGCCGCAAGCCCGAAGGCCTGATCTACGAGATGTTCCTCGACGAAAAGGGCGAGAAGATTTCCAAGTCGAAGGGCAACGGTCTCGGCCTCGAGGATTGGCTGAAGTACGGTTCCGACAACAGCCTCGCTTTCTATCTCTATCGCGAACCCAAGCGTGCAAAGAACCTGCACCTCGGCCTGGTGCCCAAGGCGGTCGACGAATATCACCAGTTTCGCGGCAATTTCGCGGACCAGGAAATCGACAAGCGCCTCGGCAACCCGGTCCATCACATCCACGGCGGCGACATTCCCGCTGGCGAAATGCCGCTGACCTACGGCTTGCTGCTCAACCTGGTCTCGCTTCCCGGGGTTCAGGACAAGGACATCGCATGGAAATTCGTCCAGCAATATGCGCCGGACACATCGCCGGAAAAGGATCGCGAGCTCGACACGCTGATTGGATTGGCCGTGAATTATGCGCGCGACTTCGTCGTTCCGACGCTGAAGCGGCGGTCGCCCGTCGGTCATGAAGTCGAAGCATTGCGCGATCTCGACGCTGCCCTTGTGACATTACCCGAGGGGGCAAGTGCCGAAGAAATCCAGAACCACGTCTTCGAAATCGGCAAGAAATATCCGTTTGAGAGCCTGCGCCACTGGTTTCAGGCGCTGTACGAAACCCTGCTCGGGTCGAGTCAGGGGCCGCGCATGGGAAGCTTCATCGCGCTCTACGGCGTCGACAACACCCGCAAACTGATCGCCGAGGCGCTCGCCACCTGATCGGAAAGCGGCGCGGGATACGATCCCGCGCCGACTTCCGCGATTACTTCTTCGACGCGATCCAGCGGTCGATCTTCTTTTCAAGAACCGGCAGCGGCAATGCGCCGGTCATCAGCACCTGCGCATGGAATTCGCGGATGTCGAACCGGTCGCCAAGTTGCTCCTGCGCTTTCTTGCGCAGGCGCTGGATCGTCAACGCACCCAGCTTGTAGGCCAAGGCCTGGCTCGGAATTGCGATATAGCGTTCGACCTCCGCAGTAGCGTCGGTCTTGCCCATGTCGGAATGCGACATCATGTACTGGATCGACTGGTCGCGGGTCCAATTTTTGGAGTGAAGACCAGTGTCGACGACCAGCCGCATCGCGCGCAGCATTTCGTCGCTCAGCGTCCCGAAGCGCTGGACCGGATCCTTGTAGAATCCCATGTCGTAACCAAGTGTCTCCGAATAGAGTGCCCAGCCTTCAACGTAAGCGGTATTGCCGCCAAAGCGCATGAACGGCGGCAATGCGTCATTCTCTTGCGCCAGACTGATCTGGAAATGGTGCCCCGGCGAACCTTCATGAAGGTAAAGCGTCGTCATGCCCGGCGTCGTCCGTGACGGAAGGTCGTACGCATTGAAGTAGAATACGCCCGGCCGCGATCCGTCCGGCGTCCCCGATTCGTAACTGCCGCCAGCCTGGAATTTCTCGACAACCGGATCGTACGGCCGAATCTCGAGCTTCGCCTTTGGCAAGGTCGAGAAATATTCCGGAAGCTTCGCATCGACCGCCTTGCCGATCGCATAATAGCCCTGCGTCAGCGCATCGCGGCTCTTCATCTTGAACTTGGGATCGTTACGCAGATAGTCGAAGAATTGCGCGAGCGAGCCCTTGAAGCCCATCTCCTGCTTCACCTTCTCCATCTCGCCGGTGATCCGGGCGACTTCGCTGAGGCCAAGATTGTGGATCTCGTCGGCGCTCATCGACAGCGTGGTCGTATCGCGGATCATCTTTTCGTACAGCGCCGCGCCGCCCTTCATCGAGGAAAGGCCGACCTGGTCGCGCGCCTTGGGGTAATATTCATTCTTGAGGAAATTGCGCAGGCGGGTCATCGCCGGATAGATCTGGTCGGCAATCATCGCCCGTGTTTCGGCGCGCAATCGCGTCTGCTCGGCGGCCGAAATATCGGCCGGGAACTGTTTGACCGGACCGTAGAATTGCGAATCCTCGGGCTTCTGCTTCAATTGGTCGTCGAGCTGCGCAATCACGTTCCCGATCGTCAGCTTGGTGTCGTAAACACCGCTGCCCATGCCTTCGCGGAAACGTCCGATAGCGCGGTCCAGAAGGATCACGTAACCGGCGTGGCGCTTCAGGTTGTTTTCATAGTCCGCAACCGTCTTGAACGGCGCTGCGCCCTTGCCGCTGGAAAAGGTCGGGTAAAAGGTATGGAAGCCGCTGAAATGGTTGATTGGCCGAACATTGGTGACCGACAGGTAGCGCGGTTCGAAACCTTCGAGCCCCTGAACGTTGGTATATTCGAACACGTCATACGCCAGTTGGTCTGTCTCGCTCAGCTGGCTCCGGTCGATTGCTCGAAGCGCAGCCAGTTCGGCCTCCGACGCCGCTTTTTCGCGGGCTTGATATTCGTCGGTGATGTAATCGCCAAATTGATCGGCATAGCGCAGGTCGCCGCGGAAAATTCCGAAGATCGGGTTGCGACGAAGCTGGTCCTCGTCGCTCTTCTTGAACAGCGCGAACAATTCGTCATGCGCGCTGATGCTCGATTGTTGGGGAACCGCTGCGGGGGCTTCGGCAGCAACTGCCACCATCGGGGTCGGCGCGGTCGCGCAAGCCGCAAGCGAAAGACTGCTGGTCAACAGCAGAAGGACTCGACGCTTCATTTGAAACTCCCTGTTCTCGGTGTCTTAGTTACCTAGAACAGTTAGGGCGTTGCGACAAGTGCCGCAACGCCCCGTCGACCAATGGTCGCTGATGTTCTACCAGAAGAACCCGTAGATCACGTCCACGACCTCGCCCGACCACGTGTCGATCAGCAACGCGTCGTTGTGATAGCGCACCCAGCGATAGGGTCCGTAAGCCGGCGGCAAGCGATACTGCCACGGATCGTTGATCCAGTAACTGGACCGATAATAGTTGGGATACATGTACGAACCGATCGAATAGCGGCGGTACGAATAGCCGAACGGGTCGTAGTAGAATCCGAGACTGAACGTCGTCCGATGGCGGTTGCGATAATTACGCCAGTCGTAGCGACGGTCGTTACGCCAATTCTGAGTCCATCGGCTGTGGCTTCCGTCGTGGCGGCTCACGTCGTCACGATCGCGGCGGCCCGAGGTCGTGACTGTCGGGGTCGTGTTCGGAATTGTCCGGATTTCGCGGTCGCGCGGCTGCCAGCCATTATTGGCAGCGTCGCGCATCCGACGACCCAGCGGAGCAACCTGACTGGTCGGCGGCGCTGACACGTCGCGCGGCGACTCGACCTGCGACTGCTGGACCCGGACCCGCTCACGCATCTGGCGACGGAACGTGCCGGCCTGCGCGTCGCTGGATTGCTCGACACGTTGCGGCACAACCTCTTGGCGGCGGCCTTCGAACGACCGTTCGCGGGCCATGGCGCGCTCTGGTCGCTGCGCACGCTCGGCACGAGCCGGACGTTCGCTGCGTTCAGCACGATTTTTCTCGCCGTCGTCGCCCCGCTCGCCGCGCGGTCCGTTGGCTGCAATTGCCGGGACGGCGCTGCCGGCGAGCAATAAAAGTAAGGCAAACTTACGCATGTTAGACACTCCAGTCTCGAACTTGATCACTGGTGTGCAGACTGCTCCTCGGCAGATGAGCCGTTGCTGAACCGCGACGAAAGCCCGGAGACAGGTGATTCCTTGGCGATCTCCTGTAAGCTGGCGCCCCCCGCCATGGCCTGCGCAGCGCGGGTGACGGCTTTCAAGGCTCGCGGACCGATACCACAGCGGCAGATATTGGTGATGGCTTCCAATTCGGCCGTCGAGGGTTTCGGGCTGGTCTTCAGCAAAGCGGCAAGCGCCATAATCATGCCGGGCTCGCAATAGCCGCATTGCCCGACCTGTTCGGTCAGCCACGCCTGCTGAACCGGGTGACTGCGCCCTTGTGAAAGTCCTTCGATCGTAACGACATCGGCCCCTTCCAAGGTCGCGATGGTAACCTGGCAGCTCTTCACCGCCTGCCCGTCGATCATGACCATGCAGGCGCAGCAGTCGCCATGGTCGCAGCCATGCTTGGTGCCGGTCAGATTGGCCGCATCGCGCAACGCCCAAAGCAAGGGCGTTTCCCCGCCCAGGCGGAATCGGACTGCTTCGCCATTGACGGTCATGCTGCTCATCGTTCGCGTACGCTAGTCGCCTGGCGCCCCCTTGCAAAGCTGCGCAGTGCCGCCATCATACCGGCGATGGCAATATTGAAGACGAACAGCGGCAATATCGGGGTCGAATCGCGCGGTTCGGGACCCAGCGTACCGATCATCTTTCTGCACGGCGTCGGGTCTGACAAAAGCGTCTGGGAGCCGCAACTTGCCCATTTCTCCGCCACCCGGCCTGCCATCGCCTTCGATTATCCAGGCTATGGCGAAAGCGATTTCTGGCCGGACGCGACGCGCGACGATTTTGCCGCCGTGATCCTTGCCGCAATGGACAGTTTGGCGATCGAAAGCGCCCATATCTGCGGACTGTCACTAGGCGGGGTCATCGCAATTGCAATGCACGCTGCCGCACCGCAGCGCTGCGCCTCGCTGATCCTCGCTGACAGCTTTGCAATCCATCCCGAAGGCCAGGCGATTTACGATCGTTCGATCGCAGCTTCACGCGACATCGGCATGCGCGCGCTTGCCGAAGCGCGTGCCGGGGCCCTGCTCGGCAGCGCCGCCACCGACGCCATGATGCGCGCGGTCGTCGACACAATGAGCAAGATAGATCCGGACGCTTACGCCTGCGGGGCCGAGGCGGTGTGGCTGGCCGACCAGTGTGACCGGGTTGCCGCCATCGCCGCCCCGACCCTGGTCTTGTGCGGCGACGAGGACCGCATCACCCCGCCCGAGCTTTCGCACGACCTTGCTGCGGCCATAACTGGTGCGTCGCTGGCCATGATTGCGCGCTCCGGCCATCTCGCCAACCTGGAACGACCGGCCGCCTTCAACCGGCTGGTGGACCACTTCCTCCCCGAATAGTGAGCATTTTCCGAAAGTTACCGCGGCTTTAACCACAGCCTTTAGGGCGATGTTCGCCTTGCCCAGTCAAAACGGGCGGCATGAACCGCGCCCTCGCCACTCGCGCCATCGCTGCAATTGCCCTTGGATGGCTCGCTATTCCGGCGCCTGCGCAAACCGGCTCGTTAGGCTCGATGATTGCGCAACCTTACCAGCGCACGTCGAAGACCGAGATCATTCTCGGCGGCGCACCCAGCCGCCTTGCTGCAATCATGAACCAGCAATCGGTGCCTGCCCCGTCGGCCATTCCGATGGCTGCTTCTTATGCAGTTGCGCGTTCACCTGCTTCGGATCTCTTCCAGCCAGCCGTCCAGCAAGCCGCAATGCCGCGTCCCGTTGCAAAAGATCGCCCCGACGTCTTCGGTTCGGTCGCGCTTCGCGTGCCTGCCACGCCGCTCGACAATCGCTGGCATCAGATCATGCGTAGCCCGATCGGCTCGGCTGCCGCAGCTTTCGTCGAGACCATCGCCGATCAGGGTGCGCTGGCGCAGATCGATGCGGTCAACCGCTACGTTAACGCCAACGTCCGATTCAACAGCGACGCGCGCATGTTCGGGGTCGATGATCGCTGGTCCGCGGCCGCCGAAACGCTGCGCCGCGGTGAAGGCGATTGCGAGGATTTCGCGATTGCCAAATTGCAGATGCTTCGCCGCACCGGCTTTGCGGAAAACGACCTTTATCTCGTCGTTCTTCGCGACACCCGCCGCGAGCTCGATCACGCCGTCCTGGTCGTGCGCGCCGACGATCGTTTGCTCGTCCTCGACAATGGCACCAACCGGATCATGGACAGCGACGTGATGCCCGAATATCGCCCGATCCTGACCTATTCGGGCGACCGCGCGTGGACTCACGGTTATCGCCGCGCCGCACCGACCATCACTTATGCATCGCTCGAACAATCGGCGCCGCCCGCTCCCGTCGAATATGCGGCGCTCAATTTAGGCGACCTTCCGCCGCTGGCTGAAGAAATTTCTGCCCCGACGGATCTCGGCAGCATGGCATTCGTCTCGGCCGGGCTTTCGCTAGGCGGACTTGCCCTACCCTTCTAACCGAACCTAACGCTCC
>JBDTMR010000027.1:0-13518 GCA_039934175.1 Sphingomicrobium sp. | reverse complement strand
TGTGAATGAGCCGTCACGGTGGTCTCATACCGATCGGCAACCTGGCCTTTACCGCACTCGTCGATCCTATTTCGCCCCCATCAGCAACGGCGGATCCCCGCTCGTTTCCGCCGCTGCTGGTGGAGGCGCCGGGGTACTGCCCCCCGGGTCCGAAATGCTTATTCCACCAAATCATCTACCGACATAGCCGCTGATGCTTGCGCACCGCCGGCACGCCCTAGATACGCGCTACGCGTCCAAGCTTCAAGAATTGACAAATAAGTCGTGACGGGGGAACCGTTACGGCGACGAACGGTTGGAACGGGTCTAAACATCCTGTGATGACCGATGTCGTTACAAAACTAGGGGATTGATAATGAAGAAGTTTTCGTTTGCACTTGTTGGCGCCGCTGCGCTTGCGCTGGCTGCCTGCGGTGGCAAGGGCGATGATGCGCTGGGCGACAATGTTGCCGATGCGGCTGACAATGTCGCTGACAACATGGAAGCCACTGCCGACAACATGACTAATGAGGTTGCCGCCGATAAGCTGGAAAACCAGGCCGATGCCATCCGCGAGGAAGGCGAGCGCAAGGAAGAAGCGATCGACGAAGCCGACGTCAATGCGGCTGCGGTCAACGCAATGTAATTCGACTGACTGTTCCTTGCGGACGGTCGATCGGAAGGCCGGTGTCCCTCGGGACGCCGGCCTTTTTCTTTGTCCCGCGTCTCCCTAGGTCTGGGCCATGAGCGAGAACGCTATTCCAGCTTCGACATTGATCGTCTTTCGCGATTGTGGCGCGCGCGCGCCGGAATTGCTGACGGTCACGCGTGCGAAAACCATGGTTTTTGCCGGCGGCGCGATTGTCTTTCCCGGCGGAAGGATTGACGACGCCGATCGATCGCACCCGGCGGGCGGCTCTCTTCTTGATGCCGCAGCGCGGATCGCGGCAATCCGCGAAACGATCGAGGAAAGCGGCATTCCCGCTGGCCTGACGCCTCTTCCGGCGCCTGACCTGACGAGAAGCCTGCAGGATGCGCTTCACGATGGTGCTTCATTTGTGGACCTGCTTGCCCAACACCGGCTCGGCCTTGATCTGCAAGCACTGACGCCATTTACCCGTTGGAAGCCGGCCTTCAAGCACGCCCGTGTCTTCGATACGCACTTCTACCTGACCCGCGCGCCCGATGGCGATTGGACGCCGCGATTCCAGCCGGGCGAGTGCGAGGCGGTCGAATGGATGAGCGCGGCCGAAGCACTCGAACGGATCGAACGTGGCACGGCCAGTGCGATCTTCCCGACCAAGCGCAACCTGGAGCGGCTCGCGCGATTCGCATCCTTCGACGAAGCGGTTGCTGATGCCGCACGCCATCCTGTCGAGCTTATCACACCGTGGATCGAACGGCGCGGTGGCGAGGACCATGTCTGCATTCCCGAGGGGCTCGGCTATCCCGTCACTTCCGAACCGCTCGCCAGCTCGTTTCGCGCCTAGCGCGTCAAGAAAAAGGGCCCGCGCCGAAGCGCGAGCCCTCTTATCACCGCACGAGGCGGCGAATGCTTATTTCAGATGGTTCGAAAGATGCTTGTTCATCTCGAACATCGTGCAGCTGTCCTTGCCGAATACTTTCTTCAGCTTGTCGTCGGCCAGAATCTCGCGCTTGTTGGCCGGGTTCTGCAGATTATTCTTCTTGATGTGGTCCCACACCTTCGAAACGACTTCGCTCCGGGGAAGCGGATCCGATCCGACGATCGCGGCGAGATCCGCCGACGGCGTCACCGGACGCGCTAAACCACCACCTGCTTTACGACCCGTCGTTGCTTTTGCCATTTGTTTGGCCCTCCTGTTGAATTCGTCCCCCTTGGTAGAGCGCGTTTCGAACGGCTTTGCAATGGCCGCGCAAGAGGGAAATTCGGAAATATGTCCGTTAGGAAAAAGGCACGATGCGATTGCCCGCATCATGGCCGATGTCCGCCCGCCCGCCGTAGGATATTCCCGCCTTGTCGCACCAGTCGCGCACGACGCTCTCTGCGTCGCCTAAAAAAACCGGTTCGTTTTCAATGATATCGCTTATTCTCCCAAGGCGCATTCTCCGGATTTCGCGAACGGAGGCGACGCCGGTCAGATGGAACATCGTGCGATCGATCCGATAGAGATGTTCGCCAATATCCTCGATGATCAGCTCGCGTCCGGCAAAGTCGGGTTCAAGCTTTGTCCCCAGAAAATTCGAAAGGACGGTGAGGTTAAAGGCGAAAGCAGGGCCGTCGAGCCCTGGCTCCTTCCCTGAGTCGCTGCGTTGCACCATGAAATCCAGAGCGCGCGTCACTGCCGCATCGCCACCATGGCGCAGCACATCGCTCGGCATCGGGCCATGCGCGACGCGCAGTCCCGCCTTGTGAAACGCGGCAAGCAGAAAGCCCGCGTCGCTGTATCCGAGATAAGCCTTCGACGTTGCCGCATCGGGGAGATTACGAACCGCCGCCTCGGCGATCCGGTTCGATCCATAGCCGCCGCGCGCGAACCAGACCGCATCGATGCTGTCGTCGGCCATGACCGTACGAAGCGCGGCCAGCCGTTCTTCGTCCGGCCCGGCGAAGTGCCCCTCGCTCGAAAAGCACTGGGGATGGACGACCAGTTCGCAATCGCCGCGCGACGCGACGATCGCCGCCACGGCGTCGGCGGCTTCTCGCTTTAACGTGCAACTCGGTGCGACGACCGCAATCCTCATGCCCTACCCCATTTGCAAGAGCTTCTTTTGGCCATAGGGCAGCGATTATGGCAACAACCACTTTCTTCTGCGGGATCGGCGGCAGCGGCATGCTGCCCTTGGCATCGATCGTTCGCGCACGCGGCGACAAGGTCGCAGGCTCCGACCGTTCGCTCGATGCCGGACGCCTCGCGCCCAAGTTCGCCTATCTCCGCTCGCTCGGCATATCGCTGTTCCCGCAGGACGGCAGCGGGCTGACCTCCGACATGCGCCTCATCACTTCGGCGGCGGTCGAAGACAATGTGCCCGACGTCGTTCGTGCGCGCGAACTTGGGATCGAACATCTCACCCGTCCGCAGCTGCTCGCGGCGTTGCTCAACGACGCCGACAAGAGCGTCGCGATCGGCGGCACCAGCGGCAAATCGACGGTGACCGGCATGATCGGCTGGATCCTCCACGCCTGTCATCGCCAGCCGACCGTGATGAACGGTGCGGTGATGAAAAATTTCGTCAGTCCATCGGCGCCGTTCGCCTCGGCGCTCGTCGGCGATCCCGAATTGTTCGTCAGCGAGGTCGACGAGAGCGACGGATCGATTGCGCTTTATCGGCCGACGGTCGCGGTTCTGACCAACGTCAGCCTCGACCACCACTCAATGGATGAATTGCGTAGCCTGTTCGGCGCGTTCCTGGCGCGCGCCGAAACTGCAGTGATCAATCTTGACGATCCCGAGAGCCGGGCGATGGCCGATATCCTGCGGACGCCGTGCGGTTACGGCTTCGACAGCCCCGGTGCAGCCGTCAGCGGACGCGGCCTCGTCCTCGACGCCGACCAGTCACAATTCACGGTCGAGATCGACGGGGAAACTGCCAGCGTCACGCTCCCTGTCCCCGGCCGCCACAACGCGTCGAACGCGCTTGCCGCCATCGCGGCCGCAACCGCCCTCGGCGTTCCGCTGGGCGATGTCGCGGAGGCGCTTGGCCGCTACGAAGGACTGAAGCGACGCCTGGAAACGGTCGGAATCGCCAATGGCGTGACCGTGATCGACGACTTCGGGCACAATCCGGACAAGATCGCCGCGACGCTGGCGACCCTGACCGCGCAAGCGGGCCGTCTTCTCATCATGTTCCAGCCGCACGGGTTCGGCCCGCTCGCCAAGATGGGCGACGAACTTGCCGCAACCTTTGCCGACGGGATGCGCGAAGGCGACCGGCTGTATTTGCCCGATCCGGTCTATCAGGGCGGGACGGTCGACAAGAGCCGCGGATCCGATTGGCTGGCCGCGACCATCGTCGAAAAGGGCGGCGATGCCGTTCACCTGCCGCTTCGCGCGGCGATCGGGGATGCCATGCTAAAGCAGGCCCTCCCGGGCGACCGGATCGTCATCATGGGCGCACGCGACGACACGCTGAGCGATTTTGCCGCCGAATTGGTTGCAGGGCTCGGCCAAAAGGAATGAGCCGCCGCTTATTCCTCGACCTCGACGGCGTCCTCGCCGATTTCGATGCCGGGGTGAAAGCGCTGCTCGGAATGAGCGCCGCCGAGTTCCAGGATGCACACAGCGTCCGCGATTTCTGGTTCCGGATTCGCCGCGCCGACGATTTCTACAACCGCCTTCCGGAAATGTCCGATGCCAGGATATTGTTCGATGCGGTTGCGCATCTGGAACCCGTCATCCTGACCGGCCTTCCGGTCGGCAATTGGGCCGCACCGCAAAAGCAGGCCTGGGTCGCCAGGCATTTTCCCGGCACCCCCGTCATCACGACCATGGCGCGCGACAAGCATCTTCATCTGCGCGGTGCCGACGTCCTGGTCGACGACCGCGATCGCTATCGGTCGGTCTGGGAAGATGCCGGCGGGCGGTTCGTGCATCATTCGAATGCGCAAACCAGCCTTACCAAACTTCGCGAGTTTTTCCCGTCGATCGGGTCAGACTGAACGATCAGGCCGCGGTCGCGACGTCGACCTTTTCGACCCATTCCGGCCAGAAGACCGGGTCTCTCGTCGACCAGCCCGGCGCGGTTGCGGCGCTTTCGCTAATCGACTGGAGCAACAGGCGGCGCCGGTCGGGATGCAGATGCGGAAGCGATGCAGCAGCGCAAAATGCGGCGGGCAGCCACGGCCGCACACTGGAACCGAGAAGCCGTTCGTACAGGAAGCGGAACGACGCGAAGCTTGGCAAGCGGTCCTGGCCAAGATCGAACGCGGCAAGCGTGACGAGCATCCCCATGAACGGCTCGATCATATCGAGGCCGCTGTCGTCGGGAATTTGCAGGCGAAGGTGATCGAGCTGCTTGTAAAAGCGCGACTGTGCACGGATCGCGGCGCTTTCCAGATCATCGCGAGCCCAGGTATCGATGGGGTCGCTGCGACCATAAGCAACGTCGAGCGCGCGGCGGATGTAACGCTGGGTCGCCTTCGGGAAACCGGCGAATTCCTTCATCTCCGCAATCAGCAAAGCGCCACCGGCAGGCTGACTGGTTCGCGTCGTCATCGATCCCACTCCTTATCTTTCGGTGGAGATCATGCGCCGCATCTAGTTGCGAAACGCTTAACCTTGTTTCCACCCCCCGCTCATATTGAATCAAAGGGTTAGGCCAAGGACAAGGACAATCGGCCAACGACGGTCACATCGCCGCCGACTGTCTCATTTCTGCAACGTGGCTTTTGGACCAAAATCCGAACCGGAGCCTATTCAGGAAATCCCGAAGAAGGTGCCGGATCGCCCGACCCGGGCTGGGTCGCGCTGATCGGATCCGACGCATCCATCGATTCATCCGATCCCACATCGGTCTTGGAATCGGGATCCTGCGGATTCTTCTTCAGCTTCAACTCCAGGCTGCGGTCGGGATCGCCCGATAAGGTGGGTGCCGCCTGATTGTCCTGGTCGGTCCGGGCATTGCGCTCTTTATTGTCGTTCATTGCCGTAATCCCTTTGTTGGGTTTGCCACCAAACGAGCCAGCAAGGCGACACGTTCCCATTCACCGCCGGCGTTTGTTCGACCGGCGGCGCTCGCCCTTCTGCCAAAGGCCGGGTGGCGGATTGCATGGCCGCCGTGAAGGGGCCTAACTCGACCGATGAACGAATCTCAATTGTTACCCTCCGTTCGACCTTTTGCCGATTGGCGACTGGCGTTGCGCTCGATCCTGGCATTTTGGGCGCTTTACCTGGTCACCGTCGTGGCGCGCGCATTCCTTGGGTCGGATCCCTACACGGTCATCCTCAACAAGAGTGCGACGATCGGGTTCGGCCTGGTGCTTACCGTCCTGATCTACATCGCGATCGCCCGACTTGCCCAACACGGCAGTTGGCGGCGCCGCGCTATCATCGCGCTACTGGCTTCCTTCGTTGCAGCCGTCACGCTGTCGAGCCTGATGATTGTCGCCGATCGCCACATGGAAAAACCAGACGACGAAATGCAGGTGGTGAGCGAAGAAGGTTATACGATCACCGATACCGGCAAGAAGGTCATCATCGACCGCCCCGGCAAGGACCGGGTCGAAGTGACGTGGCCCGGGATCAACAAGCTGGAACCCTGGATCCAGTTTCGCGTCGCCGCCGACGGCACCGTCGTCTGGTTCTTCTTCTTCGCTGCATGGTCGGCATTTTACCTCGCGCTGGTTGCGCAAGGTCGCACCCATCAGCTTCGCGACCGCGCCGCGGCGGCGGAAAAGGCAGCGCAGTCGGCGCAGATCCGCGCGCTTCGCTACCAGGTCAACCCGCACTTCCTGTTCAACACGCTTAATTCGCTGTCTTCGCTGGTCATGACCGGTCGCAACGACAAGGCCGAGGAAATGCTGCTCGCGCTGTCGACCTTCTTTCGGTCGAGTCTTTCGCTCGACCCAAGTGCCGACGTAACGCTGGCCGAAGAAATCGACCTCCAGCGGTTATATCTCGATATCGAAATGGTCCGTTTCCCGACCCGCCTCCACACGATCATCGATGTGCCCGACGATGTCGCTCACGCCCGGCTTCCCGCGCTTATCCTCCAGCCTTTGGTCGAGAATGCGATCAAGTACGGCGTTTCGAAAACCCGCGACAAAGTAACGTTGACGATCCGCGCCGAGCGCATCGGCGAGAAACGACTGTCGCTGCGAGTCACCAACAGCGGACAGGCCGAACCCGGCCAGAAGCCGGCGCGCAAGAGTCAGGGTCTGGACGATCATGGCACCGGCGTCGGCATTGCCAACGTCTGCCAGCGCCTGGAAGCGCGCTATGGCGGCCTTGCGACGTGCGATTTCGGCCCACGTGCCGAGGGCGGCTACGAAGTCCATTTGACCCTGCCACTGGACCCCCGCGATGGATGACGCCGCGCTATCCGTCCTGATCGCCGATGACGAACCGCTCGCCACCGAGCGATTGCAACTGCTCCTTGCCCGACAAGGCGGCATCGACCTCGTCGGCACCGCCAGCGACGGCGAAGCCGCGATGCGAATGGCCGAGGCGTTGAAGCCGGCGGTGGTCCTGCTCGACATCGCGATGCCGGGGATGGACGGGATCGAGGTCGCCCGCGCGCTCGCTCGAACACGGCCCACGCCAGCAGTCATTTTCGTTACCGCATTCGACCAGTTTGCGGTCGCAGCGTTCGAAGTCGCTGCCGTCGACTATCTGATGAAGCCGATCGATCCGGCGCGATTGGCCGAATCGCTTGATCGGGCGCGCCAGCATTTGCGCAGCCGCGATAACCAGGTCGGCGGAGCCGAGCGTGACGAGGAGTCCCCTTACCTCGAAGAATTCTGGGCGTCCGACCGTAGTGGGCTGGTCCGCATCGCGGCGCGCGATATCGACCGGATCACAGCCGAGCGCGACTATATGCGACTTCATGTCGGCGCGCGCAGCTGGCTGATCCATCATTCGATGGCGGCGCTCGAGGAACAACTCGATCCGGGCCGCTTCGTCCGGCTCCACCGATCGTCGATCGTCCGCCGTGACTTCATCGCGGGATTTTCGCGCAATGCGTCTGGCCGCTGGGTCGCGCGACTGGCCGATGAAAATGAACAGCCGGTCGGGCGACTTTACAGCGATCGCGTCAAGGCCATCGCCGGCCGCTGAACGCGCTGACGCACCAGCGGCCGGCGGACATGCTTATGCATAGGCCTGCGCGTCGTGAACAATATCGGCAACAACGTCGTTTGCGGTCGAACCCACCTGGGTAACCGTGGGGACAGTCAGCATTGCCGAACTGAGGACAGCGGCAAGGGCAACGATCAGTTTCATCACGCATCTCCTCATCAGGTTGCGACGCGAAGGGCACCCGGTTCACGTCGGGGAGAGGGCGGAAGCCCGTCGCGTCGCCAGTCTTGGATAGGCCTGCGCATCTTTCGCGGGGCGGCAATGTGGACGAACGCCATTCCCGCTTAGACAAACGCAGGGCGCCATCGACCAACGCCCGCGTCATGGCCACCAATCGACCGGCGTTGGTCAGCCAGCGTTAATCCTGCGAACGCCGCCTGCCGACCGCTCCCGTTACCGCGACGTCCATCGTCACATTGCCAAGCGTTCGGAAAATGTCGGGCAAGGTTTCGACCGCGATCAGGATGGCGAGCGGCTCGACCGGAAGACCCATGGCGAGCGCAATCGGCGCGATCGACGTAACGAAGCTGAGCTGTCCGGGCAGGCTGACCGCCCAATAACTGGCAACCGAGGCCATCGCGATTCCCGCGGCAAGCTGCCACGCGCTCAAATCGACGCCGACCCAATAAGCGACGTAGATCGCAACGCCGATGTTCATCGCGGGCCCGGTGGCGCGGAACAAAGCGACTGCCAACGGCAGGGTCACATCACTATTCTCTTCCGGCAGACCCAGCTTGCGCGCCGCGCCGACCATGGCGGGAAGCGAGGCGAGGCTGGACTGGGTCGAGATCGCAACCGCCTGCGGCGGCACCATCGCACGGGCAAAATCGCGCAGGCTCCATCCCGCGAATATCGCTGCGATCAGATACGCCACCAGCGTCAGGATGATGCCAAGCGTCGACACCAGCACGACATAATGAAGCACCGCTCCGAACGCCGATCCGCCCGCCCCTGCACCAAGTGCGAAAGCCAGCGCGAACACGCCAATTGGCGCGATCCACAAGACCCAGCCGATCATCACCAGCATGGCCTGCTCGATCGACTGGAAGAAGCCCGCCAATTGGTCGCGGCGCAACGGCTCGATCTTGGTCATCGCGACAGCAAAGAAAGCCGTGAAGATAGTCAGCGGCAAGATCTGGTCCGCCGCCGCCGCCGCGAAGATATTGCCGGGGACGATTGATCGCACGAAGTCGGTCGCGGTCGGGACCGACGCGCTGGTCGCAGCCTTATCAACCCCCGCAAGGCCGGTTCGCAGCGCCTCTGCGGCGCCATCCGGCAACGGAAAGGCTTGCAGCAAGATCGGCATCATCAATCCGCCGAAGATCGCACTGCCCGTCAGGACGACGGCAAACCACAGGATCGACCGCCCCGCCACCCGGCTGCCCGATGCGGCGCGCGCACCGCCGACGATCCCACTGACGAGCAATGCGATGATCAGCGGGATGACGGTGACTTTCAACGCATCGAGCCAGACTCCGCCGATGGTGCTCGCCCAGCGGATCGCCGGATCGCGCCAACCGTCCCCGACCGTCGACGCACCGACCCCTGCCAGCAAACCGAGTGCCAATGCGGCCAGGATTCGCCACCCCGACACCGACTTGATCGGCGTCGCCGCCCTTTGTGTTTCTTCGCTCATGGAGGCGGACGCTAGCGAGCGGCTCGGTGGAAGGAAAGCGGGCAACTTCAGGAAGGCGGGAACCGGCACCGCTTCCATCGCGTTTCGCCTTCATGGCGTTCACCCAACTCGATCCTCCCGTCCCTCTCCACGTCGTCGACCGAGGCACCGGCTGTGCGGTTGCGGTGATCGATTACGGCCCGGAATTCGACCTTTTGTGGGTCGTCGGAATGGATGACGGCGGCGAAATCTGGTGCGTCCCCAACCCGCAAGTTCGGCTCCAGGCCAATTGGTCGATGGGCCGCACTCGCAAGAACGTGCAGCCCGCGGACACCAGCAAGATCGCAGCGCTGCGCTGAGTTCCGATCAGTTCAGCGCCCACCGAACAGGCGGGGTTACATAAATATCGCCGGTTGGTTTCCCGTTCTGGTCTGTGGCCGGCACGAATTTGGCGCGCTCCCGGATCACCTGGCACCCCATCGCGTCGAGCACTGCAACGCCGCTCGTCCTGGACACGTAGCAGTCTGCCACGTCACCCTTGTCGTCGATCATCAGGGTGAACTGGCTGGTGCCGTGCAAGCTTCGGTCGGAGGCATCCTGCGGATAATCTTCCGGACGGAAAATCGTCCGCACATCGCCTCGCGACCGGGTACGATAAGGCGGCGGCGCGATCCTTCCTTCGACGATGTTCCAATGTTTGCGAAGGTCCCCCATGCATGTCGCGAGCGCATCGTTCAGGGCCGCCATCCGGCCCATGTCGAAGTCGACGCCTGCTACCCCTTGAGCCCGGTCGCTCACGAGATCGCGATCGCTGCTGTTACCCGTACGGAGGATGAACTTGCCGCTCGAAAGGACGCGTTTGGCATCGGCGGTGGGCAGCACGGTGTAAATGCCGCGAAACCCTTTTCGTCGGGACGGGAAGAGGATGCTCGTGGTCGAAATAGCGCCTTGTCCGTCGGCCGGGTCAACCGCCGAGTTGACGTGGCTCGCCCGTGCGGCCCTCCCCGGCAACTCGACCATGATTCGCGTCGTCACCCCCAACGGTGAGGGGGTGATCGCGATCACTCGATCGCCGAAGCTGCGCTGGGCGGTGCAAGCGGTTGGCGAATAGTCGATGATCCACTTGTCGGTGGGTTCGGCCGGGGCCGCCACTGCCGGACGCATAACGACGGCAAGCGACGCGAGGAGAATGATACGCAACATGATCATAACTTGCCCGGCTTTAACGCAAGCGGCAAGCCTCAGGCACTGGCCATCTGGTGAACCAGTTCGATGGCGTGGTGCGCGCTCAAGGCGGCACCTTCCTGCCACAGGCCGACATAGGACAAATGCTCGCCGGCGAAGACGATCGGGCCTTCGGGCCTGAGCAACTCGTCGTATCGCGCGCCGCGCTTGCGTTCGCCAAAATCGTCGCCGATGGCGCCGACCCCCTCCGAATATTCGACCTGCCCCCAATTGACCGCAACGCCCGGCCCAAGCAGGCGCGACTTGCCCGGATGGAGCGCCTCGACTGATCCGCGCGAGATGGCGATTTGTTCGGCGATCGGCTTGGCGACGAATTCCTGCGGATTGTTGCGTCCGGTCCAGCCGGCGACATAGGCTCCGATCAGGACGCCGCGTTCGCGCCCAATCCCGGCCGATGGATACATCACATTTTCGTTGAGGCGATCGGTCCAGGCATTGCCGCCGTAAATGCCCTCGTCTTCCCAGAAGCGCGGTGCGTCGAACCCGACCTTGGCGCTTGGCAGGTAGGGAATGCCTTTCAGCGCCTTTTTCTTGGCCGGTGAGAAGTCGTTGGGGATGCGATCAAGCAAATGGCCGGGCAATGTCACCACCGCAAAGTCGGCGATTGTTGATCCGCCAGCATGTTCGATCCGAACGCCTGCGCCTTCCCGGCGGATCGCGGTCACCGGCACGCCGAGACGGACGAGCGGCTTGACCTGTTCGTAGATGGCGGCAGCAATCCGATCCATGCCGCCGACCGGCTGAAGCATCGTCGCCTGCATATCGTTGATCGCCTCAAATACATAGGGCAGGGCGATCGCCCGCCCGGGCAGCAATTGCTTCATCGTCAATGGTTCGACCGCAATTCCCGGCGTATCATAGCCGCCGGGCCACTGCGTAAAGCCTGACGAGCTGTTTGGTCCGTAGACTCCCTTGTCGTCGAGCCCGCCCCAGAAGCCGATAAACTGTCGAAAGGCATCGCGTTCGGCCTTGGGCATGACGGCATCGAGCGCGCCCTTGCCCATCGCACCACTCAAATATTCGGCAATTCGGCCGTGCATGTCGAACACCATCTGGCGTTCACGATAAACCTTGCCGCCAAAGTCCCAGCCGGTCGACCGATTGGTGTTGAGATAGGGTTCCAGCGCCACGCCGAACCTTTTGGCATAGCCAAGAATCGCTTCGTGGCTCGACGGGATCCTAGCGGCGCCGGCATTCATGTAATTGCCCGCCGCGAAGTTTGCGGCTTGCGGCGGACGGTTTTTCTGGATGATCGGGTCCTGTCCGCGGATCGTCCAGACGCGGCCGCCGACCCGCTGGCGCGCCTCCAACACCGTCACGTCGAACCCGGCCTTGGCCAATTGATAAGCCGAGACCAGTCCGGCAATCCCGGCGCCGAGAACGACGACTTTTTTCCCCGACCCGCTACCCGGCGGAAGCGAGAATCCCGCCGCCTTTGCCGACCCGGGCGACAGCACGCCAAGCGATTGAAGTGCGGCCAGGCTTGCCCCCGCACTGCCGAGATATCCAAGCTGGGCCAACATCGCGCGCCGGGTCAGTGTCATGGTATTCCCCCCCCTGTTTGCTCCGTTATCGACGGGCAGCCGTTACCTCGATTTCAACCAGCCAGCCCGGATCGACAAGCCCCGCGACCTGCATGGTCGATCGCGCCGTCTTGCGGGGCTGATCCCTTGTTCCGAAAAAGGCGGAATAACCGCGCATCATACCGGCGAAATCCATGCGCGCTTCCCCGGGAGGCGCGACCAGAAAGACGCGCATCATGACGACATCGCCAAGTCCCAGCCCTTCGGCCTCAAGGACCTTTGCGATTTTTCCCAAGATCGAGCGTGTCTGCGCCTCGGTGTCGCCGTAGCGACCGAAGGTGCCTTTCGGCGCCGCCTCGTCGATGGCATCGGGAACGGTTCCGCTGACATAAACCAGGCGGGCGTCGGCGGGAACCGACACACTCGATGCGATTGGCGATTGTTCGGGGCCTGAGCGGCGGACGGCGTCGGGTGGCGCAATTACGGCCAGCATTGCGGCAAGCAGCAGGAAATTCGACATGGCCCCTCCGTTGTCGCGGGTGACATAGCATGAGCTTTCTTCCGCGCCGAATCCTGCGCAATTGGCGGCATTCCGACGTGGTTGGCATTGCGGTCTGCCAATGCGAAGGCCTAGGATGCGGCATGAAACGCCTCACCTCATTCCTTGCGATTCCGCTCCTCGTTACCGTGCTCGCCGCCGATGCGAGCGCGAAGCGCGCGCCGGTCAAAGTCACCGTCAATCTGACCAGCCACCGCTTCACGCCCGGCCCGATCTATCTTGCTGGCGGCGTCCCGTTGCGCCTGACCCTTGCAAACCCTTCGGGGGAGGCACACGAATTCAGTGCGCCCGAATTCTTTTACTGGTCATCTCTGCGAGGGCGGATTCCGGACGGGATCGTCAAACTGAAATCGGGCGAGCGCAAGACGCTGATCCTGACTCCGCGTCGTGGAACGTACAAGCTGCGCTGCGGACGATTTGGTCATTCGTTCCTTGGAATGAACACGACCATCATTGTCCAGTGAGCGGACACATTGCCGGTCGCGGACGTTGATCCATCGAACGCCAGCCAGTGTTGGCGAAAAGAGGGAGTTTGACGATGAGCATTTTCAGCACGATCCGCGACAAGATTTTCGGCAAGAAGCAGGAAACGACGGTCGATGACCTGCGCGACGCCGGCATGCTCGACACCCCGACGGCCACCACTGCTTCGCCTGCGCCGACTCTGCAGCAGGTCGATGTCGAACAGGTGCTGGAAGCCAAGGTCGCCGAAAAGGGCAACCCCGACCTCAACTGGCGCAGCTCAATCGTCGACCTGATGAAGTTGCTCGACATCGATTCCAGCCTCGACAATCGCAAGGAACTGGCCACCGAGCTTGGCTA
>JBDTMR010000026.1:0-13873 GCA_039934175.1 Sphingomicrobium sp. | reverse complement strand
CGCGTCGGCGTCGCTGGCGAGCGCTTTTGCGATCTTCTTTTCGCTGTCGGCGGGGACGAACAGCCAGCTGCGCGGCGGCGCCGCGCTCATGCCGGCTTCTTCAGCAGCAGGGCGGATCGGGTGAAGGTGCAAACCGTCTCGCCGCGCTGGTTGGTCGCGCTGTGCTTCCAGGTGACGATGCCGGCGTTGGGGCGCGATCCGCTTTCGCGCAGCGCGATGACCTCGCTTGCGCAGCTCAGCGTGTCGCCGATGAACACCGGCTTCGGGAAGCGCACTTCGTCGTAGCCGAGATTGGCAATCAGCGTGCCAAGCGTGGTGTCGGCCACCGAAATGCCAACCGTCAGGCTGAACGTGAAGCAGCTGTTGACCAGCGGCTTGCCGAATTCGGTCGCCTTGGCCGCTTCATGGTCGAGGTGCAGCGGCTGCGGGTTGTGCGTGAGAGTCGAAATGAGGAGATTGTCGGTCTCGGTCACCGTGCGGGTGATGGCGTGGTCGATGGAATCGCCAATCTGCCACTCGTCGAAATAGCGTCCTGCCATGTGCCTGTCCCTAGGCGGGCAACAGCAACTCGGCAACCGCCTCGGTCATCGCGGCGCCGTCGAGGCGGTAGGCAGCATAAAGATCGGGCAGGCTTCCGGTCTGGCCGAAGCGTTCGACGCCGAGCGGCGCGACGCGCTGGCCAAGCACCCCTCCGAGCCAGCTGAGCGTTGCGGGCGCGGCGTCGCAAATGGTGACGAGGCCGGCGCCGGGCGCCAGCCGCGACAGCAGGTTTTCGACGTGGGCAGGCGAGCGTCCGCCCTTCCAGCGGGCAGCCTGTGCCGCCGTCCACCCGCGATGGAGAAGGTCGGGCGAGGTCACTACAAGCAACCCAAGACCGGGAATGTCGGCGCTGAGCTCTTCCCACGCGGCGAGCGCTTCGTGCATCAGCGCACCCATCGCCACGATCGCGGCTTCCGCGCCGTCGGCGGGTTCGCGCAGCCAATAGCCGCCATCGATCGCACCTTGTTTCCAATTGTCATTGTCGCGGGCGACCTGCGGGATCGCGCGCGTCGACAGTCGCAGATAGCTGCTTTCCCCCGCCGGATTGTCGATCAGTCGAAAGGCTTCTTGCATCATCACAGCCAGCTCGTCGGCGAAGGCAGGTTCGTAATGGCGCAGGCCGGGCTGCCCCATTGCGATCAGCGGCGGGTTGATCGACTGGTGGGCACCGCCCTCGGGCCCCAACGTCACGCCGGAAGGTGTCGCAACGAGCAGGAAGCGTGCATCCTGGTAGCAAGCGTAGTTCAGGCTATCGAGACCGCGCGCGATGAATGGGTCGTAAAGCGTTCCGATCGGGACAAGACGCTGCCCGAAGAGATCGCCCGACAGGCCAAGTGCTGCAAGCATGAGGAACAGGTTGGATTCAGCGATCCCCAACTCGATATGCTGGCCTTGATTGTCACCACTCCACTTTTGCGCGGACGGAATCTTTGCGGCGGCGAAAACGTCTGCCATTGCACGGCGTTTGAATAGTCCGCGCTGATTGACGAACGCGCCCAGGTTGGTCGACACCGTGACATCGGGACTGGTCGTGACGAAGCGATCGGCGATGGGCGCCTTGGCTTTGGCGAGGTCGAGCAGGATTCGCCCGAACGCCGCCTGAGTCGATTGTTCGTCGCCGGACGGCGCGGCAATCTCGGGAATCGCGATCCGGCCGAAATCGCGGCCGCGTTTCTCGCGCACGATTCGCGATTGCTCGATCATTGCGACGACGCCTGGGCGCTCATTGTCGCCGAGACCGGCAAGTGGCTCCCATTCGGCGCCCTCGGCAACGCCCATCGCGTCGCGCATGGCATTGGCCTGGGTAGGGTTCATCAGCCCGGCGTGATTGTCCTTGTGCCCGGCAAACGGCAGGCCGAAGCCCTTCACGGTCCACGCAATGAACAATGTCGGCACATCGTCCATTGCGGCGTCGAACGCCTCGGTCAGCGATTCCATGCAATGTCCACCAAGGTCGCTCATCAAGGCGCCGAGCGCCTCGTCGTCGAGCCCCTTGAGGAAGCCGTTGGCCTTCTTTCCCAAATCGGCAGATAGGCGCGCTCGCCAGGCGGCACCGCCCTGATAGAGCAAGGCGCTGCTGTCGGCGTTGGGCAAAGCATCGAGCCATTTGGCGACGGCCGGGTGCCTGGCCAGTGCTCCGGTAAGTTTCTTGCCGTAGCGAAGTTCGACGATGCGCCAGCCGCATGCGGCAAAGATGTCGGCGAACCGCTCGAACATCCGGTCGGCGCTGGTCGCATCGAGGCTCTGGCGGTTGTAATCGACGATCCACCAGCAATTGCGGATATCGTGTTTCGCACCTTCGATGATGGCCTCGTAGATGTTGCCTTCATCGAGCTCGGCGTCGCCGATCAGTGCAACGAAGCGACCGCGATCCTCTTCCGGCATCAGGCCGTGTGCGGTCAGATAATCCTGGACCAGCGAAGCAAAGGCGGTGAGCGCGACGCCGAGCCCGACCGATCCGGTCGAAAAGTCGACCGGGATCTTGTCCTTGGTACGACTGGGATAACTCTGCATCCCGCCGAAACCGCGGAAATTCTGGAGTTGTTCGAGGCTTTGCGAGCCGAGCAGATAATGGATCGCGTGAAGCACCGGCCCAGCGTGCGGCTTGACCGCAACCCGGTCATTCGGCCCGAGCGCGTGGAAATAGAGCGCGGCCATGATCGCGGTCATCGACGCGCAACTGGCCTGGTGGCCGCCGACCTTGAGCCCATCGGCGGATTCGCGGACATGATTGGCATAGTGGATCGTCCACGCCGACAAAAAGCGCAGGCGGTCGTCGAGCAATTTGAGCGAGGCGATGTCAGTCGGGGTGGTCATGCCTTGGCGACTAGCGCGTCCATTCCGAGACGCCAAGCGCTGCTCAGGCGGACTGGACAATGATATTGGCCTTTTCGTCCTGGCCGGTGCCGTGAAGGACGAGGCAGTTGCGGCCCTGACGCTTGGCGCGATACAGCGCGTTATCCGCCTTTTCGAGGGTCGCCGCCAACGGTTCGCGACCACCGTAGGCAGCTATCCCGAAGCTCGCCGACAGTCGATGCGATTGGTCCAGTGCTGGATGTCGCAGCTCGTGAAAACGGCCGCGCAGTCGTTCGGCAATGGTCTCGGCCTGCGGCAAAGTGGCACCGGGAAGCGCGACGACGAATTCCTCGCCGCCTATCCGGCCGGCGATCGGCCCTGCCTGCACGCACCGCTGCGCAAAAGCGCGCAGGATGTCGTCGCCGACGGCATGGCCATAAGTGTCGTTGACGCGTTTGAAATGGTCGATGTCGCAGGCGATCAGGACACCGAACCGTTCCGGGCGTTCGCCGACCGCGTCCTCGAACGGCTGTCGGGTCAGGAGCCCGGTGAGGCCATCGCGCTCGGACCGTTCGCGATAATTGGCAATGACGCTGCCGATGTCCTTGGCAATGATCAAAAGGACGACGAGGGGAACATAGATGCTCGACGTCGCCAGCAAAAACCAGTTGAGCCACGGGCTGGCCATCGACGGGAACGCGTTGCCGCCATCGAGCAGGCTTGGGAAGAACGGCAGGCGAACGACCTGCGTGATCCCATAAGCGGACGTTCCCAGGATCAGTCCTCGCCCGATCAAATCGGTGCGAACTGAGCGCAGCGCGATCAAAGCGTCGATGATCAAGATGAGACCGGCAGCCTGGAACGGGAGGCAGCGCATCACCGGTTCGACCCCGATCACAATCAGCACCAGCGAGAGCAGGGTCAGCCCTGCCGCAAGGATCGTGAATGTCCGTCCGGTACGCGGCCTGCCCACCGACAGGCGCAAGGACTGGCAAAGGCTGTAGGCGGCGAACGTATCTGCCAGCGCAAGCAGTGCGAAAGCGGAAGGGCCGCTACCGCCCTTGGCGAAGACAATGGTCGAGATTGCACCTGCCAGCAGTGCCGCAGCGAGCCATACCAGCGCGATGTGTCGGCGGACGACCCAATGCGCGGCCAGCGACAGGATTGCGAGCGATGCGATCAGGGAAAGGACGACCCAATAAAAATTGACGCTTACTTCGGCCATTTGCCCCCATCTCGACTGGCTGCAGCAGTTCTAGCCAATCACCATGCGTTCGTCACGCGTACAGATACGCAGGGAGTGGCAATAAGCTTGCCTAATCGAAATCAGCGCTCGACGATCGCCTTGTCGTATCGCGCCTGAGCGGCACGGATGCAGTCGATATGGGCGATCGCCCACTCGCCAAGCGCGCGGACCGGCTCACGAAGGCTGATGCCAAGTTCGGTCAATTCATAGTCGACGCGCGGCGGAATGATCGGTGTGACAGTTCGGGTGATCAGGCCGTCTCGCTCAAGGCCGCGGAGGCTGAGCGTCAGCATGCGCTGGGAAACGCCGTCGATTTCGCGCTTCAATTCGGAAAAGCGACGCGGACCGTGGCTCAGCGCCATGACGATCTGCATGCTCCATTTGTCGCCGACGCGGTTCAGCACGGGCGTAACGTTGCGGCAGACCGACCCGTTGGCATGCGGATCGGCCTGTGCCGGATTGGCCTTGGCCGGATCGATGGTGACGGGGTCGGTCACATCATTGTGACTGACGAACAAATTTTTGCGTACTTGCGCCTGTTCCATGGATGGTTACCTAACGCGTCCAGGTAACAAATCAATACCAAGGACATGATCATGACCATCCTCCAGATCGACAGCAGCATTTCCGGCCCCGACAGCGTCAGTCGAAAGCTAACCGCCGACATCGTCGCGCAGCTCGGGAGCGGAAGGAATGTCATCCACCGCGATCTGGTTGCCCAGCCGCTCGACCACCTCACCGCGCGCGGACAGGATGCCGAGTTGCTCGACGAATTCATCGCCGCCGATACGGTGGTTATCGGAGCGCCGATGTACAATTTCACGATCCCTAGCCAGCTCAAGGCGTGGCTTGATCGGCTCGCGGTGGTCGGAACCAGCTTTCATTATACCGAAAGCGGTCCGCAAGGCCTGCTTGGCGGCAAGCGGGTGATTGTCGCGCTTGCGTCCGGGGGCGCCTATCCCGACGACAGCCCGTTCGAACATTCGAAGAGCTATCTGAGAGCGTTCTTCAACTTCCTCGGCATCGAGCCGGAATTCATCAGCGCCGTCGGCGTCGGTGTCGATCGCGTCTCGGCGCTGGCCGGTGCGAATGATCAGATCGAGGTGCTTGCCGCCTGAGCGCGCCGGAACGGCGCCGCGAACCGCGATCTCACCGGAATGGTGAGGAGCGCGAGCGCGGCGCCGTAGCCGACCAGCGGGCTCACCGCCGATCCTGCCAACGGCATCGGGAAAGCCGCGACCACTCCGGCCAGCGCGAGCAGCGCGAAGAACGTGAAATTTTCGAGGCCGCCATTTTTCCGTACGATCAGGAAAGGAGCGAGCATCAGCACCATTGTCGCCGCGTGAACCGCGATTGCGACAGCGCCATGTTGAACGGCCAGTTGCACGGTGCCTTCGACAAAGGCGACCGGATCGGGATTGCGAAGCGTGAGCCACGCTCCGAGCGAAAAGGCGACCGCGATAAGGGCAGTGACCAAGGCAGGCGGTTTGACATTGACGCGAAGCATCACCGTCATCGCAAGGGCCAAGGCCGTCAGCGTCGCTGCGTCGGGCTGAAAAGCGATCAGGATGACCGCCAGGAGCAGTGCCGCGCGGCGCCACCCTGTGTGGTCCTGCGACAGCGTCGTGAGCAATGTGGGCAGCAGGATGAGACCCGGTTGTAGTGTGAAAAGGCCGAAATCGAGCCAGCGCGATACGCCGCCGATCGTGGTTCCGACGATCAACACAAGTGACAACATCAGGCAGGTCAGCACGAAACGCGGCCAGAAGGCGGTCTCCCGCGGCTGGAGGAACTGTCCCAGGCAGCCCAGCCCGATGCCGGCTGCAAAAGCGATCAGGTTGCGCACGGCTAGGCCGACCGGCGCGCCGACCAGCAACAGAGAGAATCCGCCCGCCACGACCGCGAGCGTTCCGATCCCGAGCGCGGCGACGCGCTCGCGCGGCATCAGGCGCTGAGCAGCCGGATCGGGTTTTCTAGGAATGTCTTGAGCGTTTGCAGAAAATTCGCCGCGTCCCATCCGTCGACGACACGATGGTCGCACGACAGTGACAGGTTCATCACCTTGCGCGCTTCAAGCTCCCCGTCGACGATAACCGGGATTTCCTGCAGTTTGTTGACCGCGATGGTTGCGACCTGCGGCGGGGCGATCACGGGCGTCGATGCGATCCCGCCCATTGGGCCGAGCGACGAGATTGTGAAGGTCGGGCCGGAAAGCTCTTCGCGGCTCGCCTTTCCGCTGCGCGCTGCTTCCGAAAGGCGACCGATTTCGCGGGCGAGCTGCCAAACGCTCATGTTCTGCGCGTCGCGGATCACGGGTACCATCAAGCCGCCGTCGGTCTGTGTGGCCACGCCCATGTGAACCGCGCCGTGACGCGTTACGACATTGGCGTCGTCTTCATAGGTCGCGTTGATCATCGGCCAGTCGGCCATCGCCTTTGCCATCGCGGTGATCAGGAACGGCAGCAGCGTCAGCTTGGGATTGTCGCCGCGGTCGCGGTTCATCATCGCCCGCGTTTCTTCCAAGTCGGTGACATCGAATTGTTCGACCAAGGCGAAATGCGGAATCTTGCGTTTCGCAGCCTGCATATTCTCGGCGATCTTGCGACGCAGCCCGACGACCTTGATCGTCTCGTCCGCGCGCTTCGCACTGCCGCTTTGGCTGACGGTTCCGCCATTGTAGAGAAGGTAAGCGTCGAGGTCGGCGTGGCGGACGCGATCGCTGGTCGTGCGAACCTGCGACAAATCGATACCGATGTCGCGGGCGCGCTGGCGCACGGCGGGAGAGGCCAGGACCTTGGTGTGCGACGACGCAGGAGCGGCCGCCGTCTCGGATTTCGGCTCGGACGATTTCGCAGCTGGCGCCGCTGTCGCGGTAACGGGAAGCTCTTCTTCCTGAGCCTCGGTCGGATCGATGATGCCGTCGGCGAGCGGCTGTTCTTCCTCGGTCTTTGTAAGCGCAGCGGGTTCGGCGCTCGCGCTGGCGTCGGTCTCGATTTCGACCAGGACCGATCCGATCGCAATCTGGTCGCCGACCTCGCCGGCAAGTTTGACGACGGTCCCGGCGACCGGGCTTTCCATTTCGACCGTCGCCTTGTCGGTCATCATGTCGGCCAGCTGCTGGTCTTCCTCGACCCTATCGCCAAGCTTGATGTGCCAGGCGACGATTTCGGCTTCGGCAATGCCTTCGCCAATGTCGGGAAGCTTGAATTTGTAGATGCTCATGCTGCCATGACTTTCTTGAGGGCGGTCTTCATCCGGATCGGGCCGGGGAAATAGATCCATTCATAGGCGTGCGGATAGGGGGTGTCCCAGCCCGTCACGCGCTCGACCGGCGCTTCCAGGTGATAGAAGCATCGTTCCTGAACCAGCGCCGCAAGTTCCGCGCCGAAGCCGCTGGTCTTGGTGGCTTCCTGGACGACGAGGCATCGGCCGGTCTTCTTGATCGATTCCTCGATGGTCTCGATGTCGAGCGGGATGAGGGTACGAAGGTCGATGACCTCGGCGTCGACTCCATTTTCCTCGACAGCGGCCAGCGAGACATGGACCATCGTGCCGTAAGTCAGCACGGTCAGCGCCTCGCCAGGACGGACGATGGCGGCCTTGCCGAGCGGGACGGTGTAATGACCGTCGGGGACGGCGGATTTCTCGTGCTTCGCCCACGGTGTCACCGGACGGTCGTGATGACCGTCGAACGGGCCGTTGTAGATTCGTTTTGGCTCAAAGAAGATCACCGGATCGGGATCTTCGATGGCGGCGATCAGCAGGCCCTTGGCATCATAGGGATTCGACGGAATCACCGTCTTCAGGCCCGCAATGTGCGTGAACAGGGATTCGGGCGACTGGCTGTGCGTCTGGCCGCCGAAAATGCCGCCGCCGTAAGGCGAGCGGATGACCATCGGCATCGTCCATTCGCCCGCGGTGCGATAGCGGATGCGGGCGACTTCGCTGACGATCTGGTCGTAGCCGGGATAGATGTAGTCGGCGAACTGGATCTCGATCAGCGGCTTGAGGCCATAGGCCGCCATGCCGACCGCCGTGCCGACGATGCCGCCTTCGGAAATCGGTGCGTCGAAACAGCGCGTCTTGCCGAACTGTTCCTGCAGGCCCGCGGTGGCGCGGAAAACGCCGCCGAAATAGCCGACGTCCTCACCGAACACGACAATGTCGGGATCGCGCCCCATCATGACCCGGTGGGCGTCGTTGATCGCCTCGATCATGTTGCGACTTTTGGTCTTCGCTTCGCTCATTTCGCGTCATGCCCCAGAAATTCGCGGGCTTCCTCAAGCGCTTCGTCGCGCTGTTCGGCGATGTGCCACGGGGTCGTCGCGTAAACATCCTCGAACATCGAGGCGATATTCTCGAAACCCTGGTCGGGCAGGATACCGATCTTTTCGGCCTCCTTCTGTGCGGCGCGAACCGTCGTGTTCAATTCCTCGTCGAGTGCGGCATCGCGTTGGTCGTCCCACTCGCCAAGCGCGACCAGATGCGCCTTCAGTCGAGCAATCGGGTCGCCGAGCGGCCATTCCTCGGCTTCGTCCTTGGGGCGATAGCCGGAGGGATCGTCCGAGGTCGAATGGCCTTCGGCGCGGTAGGTGAAGAACTCGATCAGCGTCGGACCCTTGTTGATTCGCGCCCGTTCGCTCGCCCATTTGACGGCGGCATAGACGGCGAGCGCATCATTGCCGTCGACCCGAAGGCCGGCCATGCCGTAACCGACCGCACGGCTGGCGAAGGTCGCCTGTTCGGCGCCTGCGATTCCGCTGAAAGACGAAATCGCCCACTGGTTGTTGACGACCGCAAGGATCACCGGCGCCTGATAAACGGCGGCAAAGGTCATCGCCGAATGGAAGTCGCCTTCGGCCGTCGCGCCATCGCCGATCCAGCCCATACAGATCCGGCTGTCGCCCTTGATCGCGCTGGCCATCGCCCAGCCGACCGCCTGTGGATATTGCGTGCCCAGATTGCCCGAGATCGAGAAGAAGCCGTGCTTCTTGTCGGAATACATGATCGGCAGCTGGCGACCCTTCACTGGATCGGCGGCGTTCGAATAGATCTGGCACATCATCGTCTTGAGCGGATAGCCGCGCGCGACGAGCAGGCCCTGCTGGCGATAGGTCGGGAAGTGCATGTCTTCCGGGTCCATCGCATTGGCGGCAGCCACCGCAATCGCCTCCTCGCCGGTGCACTTCATGTAGAAACTGGTCTTGCCCTGTCGCTGGGCGCGATACATCCGGTCGTCGAAGACGCGAACGGTCTTCATGTCCTTGAGCATCTTGCGAAGCGTGTCGGGGTCCAGCTTGGGATCCCACGGTCCGACCGCCTTGCTGCTCTCGTCGAGGACGCGGACGAGGTGCGTGGTCAGCGGGAACGTCTCCTCCGCTTTTGCCGCGACATCGGGGCGCGGGGCCGCGCCAGCGGCGGGCACCTGGATCGAGGAAAAGTCGGGCTTGTCGCCGGGGCGGAACGGCGGCTCGGGCACATGGAGTGCAAGCGCCGGCCGGTTGGGGCGGTGGTTGGGTTGATCGCTCATTGCCCGAGGCGCTTAAAGCCCGAAAAGCGCCGGGGCAATGGCGAGATCGATGCTGCATTGCGGCAAACGGGGGCATCCATGCCCCCGCTTGCCGTAGGGTCAAACCGGATCAATCCTCCGCGTGATCGCCGCGCGGGACGCCGATGGTTGCGCCAGCGGTGTAATTGCCGCCTGCCTGGTTCTGGAACCAGAACGGTCGGAACCCCGTCACGCTTCCGGCACTTCGGCCCGCCACCATCTGGAGATTGGAGTCGAGCAGGCGGCCGCCGATCATCGTCATCGCGACATGATCGCTATTGCGGATGTTCTCGAGCGGGTTGTCGTCGAGCACGACGAGGTCGGCGAGTTTGCCGGCCTCCAGGCTGCCCAGATCCTTGTCGAGGCCAAGGGCGCGGGCCGGGCTGATCGTGCCGGTTCTCAGTGCCTCGTAGTTCGACATCCCGCCGAGCTGGAACATCCACATGTCCCAATGCGCACCGAGCCCTTCGCGCTGGCCGTGCGCGCCGATCGAAGTCGGCACGCCCAAATCGGCGATCCGCTTGGCGGTCTTCGCGATCTCGATGACGTTATTTTCCTCGTCAGGGTTCTGGACGACCCGGCGGGCCCGGGCGTCGATCAACGGACGCGGAACCCATTTCGCGAGGATCGGCTCCTCCCAGACCTTGGTTTTCTGGTACCAGTAATTTTCCCCGAACGGACCGCCGTAAGCGACGATCAGCGTCGGCGTATAAGCGGTCCCGCTGCCCTTCCAGAATTGCAGCACGTCGTCATAAACCTGTGCGACCGGCAGCGAATGTTCGATCGTCGTGTGGCCGTCGGCGATCATCGTCATGTTCATCTCGAACAGGGAGCCGCCTTCGGGGACGACCTCCATGCCAAGCTCGCGTGCGGCCTGAATGATCATCTGGCGTTGCTCGCGGCGCGGCTGGTTGTAGCTTTTGACCGACCATGCCCCCGATGCCTTGAGGCGGCGAAGATGCGAGCGCGCATCGTCGATGCTCTTGATCTCGGCGGTGAACGGCGTGGTCGCGCCATACAGGATCGTGCCGGTCGAAAAGATCCGCGGTCCGAGAATTCGTCCGGCTTTTTGATATTCGCTCGCCGCGAAAATCTCGAACGTGTCGTTGGACGGATCGTGCACGGTGGTGACACCGTAAGCGAGCGCCGCGGCGTGGAACCAGTTCTGCTGCGGAATGATCCGATCCGAGCCCATCGACCCGTGCCAATGGGCGTCGATCAGTCCGGGCATGATCGTCTTGCCGCTGGCATCGATGGTCCGCGTGCCCGCCGGGATCGCGACCCCGGTGCCGATCGCCTCGATGCGGTCGCCGTTGATCAGGATCGTGCCATTTTCGATAACCTCGTCGCCCTTCATGGTGACGAGACGGGCATTTTTCAGCGCGATCCGGCCGGATGGGCGAACTTGCGCCGAGCCGAAGCCGAGATGGGCTGCGACGGGGGCGGCGGCCTGCTTGCCGCCCGCAAAATCGCCGGAACCGGCAAGGGTCTGGATGTAGAGATCGGGCCCCTGGCTCCAGTAAAGCTGGCGGCTGTTCCCAGACCAATGGATCCAGTCGCCGGCATCGACGCTGACTTGAGACTGGGGCAGCGACTTGCCGTCGGGTCCGACTTCCATCGAGCGGCCCGAGCGGACAAACGGCATGACATAGGCCTGATAGCGCTCGGTCCAGGCGACATATTGTTCGTCGGGCGAGACCTGGAAATCGGCGGCATTGTCGCTGATCAGGTGGGTGACCTCGTCGGTCCCGTTTAGCGACACCGACTTGAGGAGATGCTTGCTCTCCTCTCCGTCGGCGGAGAAGAAGATGCGGTCGCCGGTCCGCCCGAAATGCGGCTGGCTCCCATCCTTGGCGACGCGCTTCGGCGTACCGCCGCGCGTGGGCACGACATAGAGGCCCGTATCGCGACCCCACAGCGGTGTGGTGAGATAGCCGTCGCTGGTCTTGCGGTAGGTGATCATGCTGCCGTCAGGCGAGAAGGCCGGTTCGACATAATGGCCGGGCTCCGGCGTCACGATCCGCCCGTCGCCGCCGGTCGCGCTGGCGACCTTGATCCGTCCGGCCTTGTCGTCGTCCCACGCGACGTAGGCGATGCTTCGCCCGTCGCGTGACCAGGCCGGGTAGCTTTCGAATTCGGCGGCCTTGGTCAGGCGGCGCGGCGCACCGCCCACCATGTCCTTCACGTAAAGATGACCAAGCGCTTCGTAGACGACGCGCCTACCGTCCGGGCTGGCATGGGCGAATCGGGTCATCTTCACGTCGAAACTGGCCGGGGCGACGTCCTTCTGCTGGCGCACCGCATCTTCGACGAAACGGGTGCCGGTGACATGGAAAGGGATGTCGCTGACCGCAAGGGTGGCGACATCGACCTTCTTGATCCCGCCCTTGGCCCAGAAGACGATCGACTTGTTGTCGGGCGTCCAGCTCATGCCCGGATAGACGCCCTGCACCGCCCAGGTTTCCTGCATGTCGCGGTCGAGGATGTCGGTAAGCGGGGTGATACGACCTGAGGCGAGGTCCATCAGCATGATCGTCGACTGGTAACGCACACGGCGAATGAAGACCAAGCTCTTGCCGTCGGGCGAGGGGGTCGGCCGGATCGCGCCGCCGGGACCGGTGACGAAGGATTCAATGTCCCCAGTCTGCCGATCGAGGCGCTGGATGACGTAGATCTGGCCGTTGACGTCCTTGGAATATTCGAAGGTGCCGCCCGGCGTCGCATCGTCGGAGAAATAGAGATAGCGGCCATCGGGGCTGAAAGCGGGTTCGTTGGTGTCCTTCTGCTTGGTTCGGGCCTTTGTCATCTGGACCCCGGCACCCTTGTCGCCGCCATTACGATGATAGAGCCACATTTCCCCCGAACCGAGCGAGCGCGACGAAGTGAAGTGCTTGCGCGCGACGATGTAATTGCCGTCCGGGCTCCAGTCGGCCTGATTGAGCAGCCGGAAGTCTTCCTTGGTGATCTGGCGGGTGGCGCCGCTGACCCGATCGATCACCCAGATATTGTCGCCGCCGCCGCGGTCGGACGTGAAGGCGATTTCGCGGCCATTGGGGGAATAGCGCGGCTGCATGTCCCAGGCGTGGCCGTTGGTGAGCGGGCGCGCTTCGCCGCCGGTGATGGGAATTGTGTAAAGGTCGCCGAGCAGGTCGAACGCGACCTCCTTGCCATCGGGCGAGACGTCGAGGCTCAGCCAGGTGCCCTGGGTCACGTCGATGGGGACGTCTCGGCCCGAAGCGTGGCGCGCATCGACGGTCCATTTGCCGGGCTTCTTGTCGCTGGTGCCCGGCGCTGCGGCGATGCCGTCGGGTTGCGGCTGCATGATCGGCGACGCTTGACCCGGTTCGGGGGCGGGCGGCGCGACCGGCGGGGTCGGCGCCTGCGCGAACGAAGCGGTAGCGACAACAAAAGTACAGCCGAGCAGCAGCGAGAGTTTGCGCATGATGATGTTTTCCCCAGGATGTTGGCGGCAGAGTGCGGCGCGAATGGCGCGGCTGCAACCGCCATTCGTCGAATTGACGCGGCTTTGCCTCAGCGGCTAGGGCGCCGCCATGACCGACAGCAAATCCAAAACGCCCGGCGAAATGCCAGACCGCCTCAGCCTCGATCCGCGCAGTCCGCACTTCGACCAGTCAATCCTGGAAAAGGGTGTGGGCATCCGCTTCAACGGCAAGGAAAAGACCAACGTCGAGGAATATTGCGTCTCGGAAGGCTGGATCAAGGTCGCGGCTGGACGCAGTCTCGACCGCAACGGCCGGCCGATGATGCTGACCCTCAAGGGTAAGGTCGAGCCCTATTTCGAGGCCGAAGAAAAAGGCCCCGGCGAAAACGCCGAGGCCTGATTTCTTTTTCAAGTACGGATTGATCAGGCGGTTGGGGTTCTGCCCTGCGCCTTGTCGTAGGCCTTTTTCGCAAGCCAGCCTGCCCCCAGCACCAGGCCGAGCGGCCCAAGGCCGCGGCGTGCAATGACGGGGATGGCCGCGCCAATCAGCGCGCCGGTCGCCTTATTGTTGCGTGAAGCGAGTTTTTCGCCGGCGATCGCGCCGAGTATCTTGGCAAACATGGTGTGTCCTTCCTGAACGATTGTTGCCGGTTCAATGAGCGGCGGCCTCGCTGGTTCCACGCGTCGGCAAAGTGGCGCGTTTTGCCAGATCGAGTTGGGAAAATTCGCCATTTCATTCATCCCGGCGACAGCATGCTGACAGAAATCGGCGGAAAACTGCAATTGGCACGTCACTTGTATA
>JBDTMR010000025.1:0-13878 GCA_039934175.1 Sphingomicrobium sp. | reverse complement strand
CCGCCGCCGCCCGGTCCGCCGCTGAAGCCGCCGCGATCGCCGCCGCCGAAGCCGCCACGATCACCAAAGCCACCACGGTCGCCGCCACCGAAGCCACCGCGATCGAAACCGCCGCCTTCGAAGCCACCACCCGAACTCTCACCGCCGAAATTATCGCGTTTGTCGCGACCGCGACCACCGCGCTCACCCTTGCGCCCTCTATCGAAACCCATGCCCGTCCAAACTCTTTCGTGCCCGTATTTTCTACCGTCAAACCAACGCGCTTGGGCCGGGGGCGCAATTAGTTGCCCGCGCGAAACGCCCGCGCGGCTACCCGCCTTCTACAAGAAATTTGGCGATTCTCCTAGCCTTTTGGATTCATGTCGGGAGCAGCCCAAGACGACAAGCCACTAGCGATGTTCAGTGGCAGGCAATAAGGCAGGATGCACAAGCAGCACGCCCCGCACGAAAGATCGATCATGGCCGTATATTTTCACGAAGAAGACCTGCCCGAGGGCCTCGACTTTGGCGACCGTGACATCGCCGTCGACACCGAGGCGATGGGCCTTTTGCCCGGTCGTGACCGGCTGTGCCTGGTCCAGCTTTCGGACGGCACGGGCGACGAGCATCTGGTCCGCTTCGGGCCGGGCAGCGATTATTCGGCGCCGAGGCTAAAAGCGCTGCTCGGCGACCCGAATCGGCTCAAGCTGTATCATTTCGCGCGCTTCGACCTGGCGATCATGCAGGCCTATCTGGGCGTGATGGCGGCGCCGGCCTATTGCACGCGCACCGCATCGCGGTTGGTGAGGACCTATACCGACCGCCACGGCCTGAAGGAATTGTGCAAGGAGATGCTGAGCCAGGACCTCAGCAAGCAGCAGCAGTCGAGCGACTGGGGTGCGCCCGAGATCAGCGATGCGCAGCGCGAATATGCCGCGAGCGACGTGCGCTACCTGCACCGCCTGAAAGAGCAGTTCGATCGCCGCCTGGCGCGCGAGAAGCGCACCGAGCTTGCCCAATCATGTTTCGATTTCCTGCCGACGCGGGCGATGCTCGACCTGGCCGGGTGGGGCGAGCAGGATATCTTCGCCCATGTCTGAAGCCGCGCTTCGCGAACAGGCGGCCAAGCGCCAATGGGCGGAGCCCGGCAGTCGGCACGACCGGGTCGTAAAGCTGACCAAATATGCGTTGCCGGTGCTGGGCTTTGGGCTACTGGTGATGCTGGTCGCGTCGCCGTTCGATCGCAAGACCGACGTCAGTTTCATTCTCGACAAAAAGGACGTCGACAAGGCCAGCGAACGGATGCGGATCGAGCAAGCGCGTTATGCCGGTGAAGACGATGCGGGGCGCAAATTCGTGGTGACCGCAGAACGTGCGATCCAGCCGACCAGCGACCAGCCGATCGTCAACATCGAGGGAATGAAGGCCAACCTCCAGCTGGCCAACGGCCCGCTTGCAATGGCCGCGCTCAAAGGGACTTACGACCTCGACCGCAAGCTGATTGCGGTGGTCGGACCGATCCATGTCGCCGGCCCCGATAATTATTCGCTGCGCACCCGCGACGTCACCGTCGACATGGGATCGCACCAGATGAAGAGCGCAGGACCGGTGAGCGGGACGATGCGGTTGGGCGAGTTTTCGGCCGGACGACTGGACGCAGACCTTGACGCGCGGATCGTTCGGTTGGAGGGCGGGGTGCGCTTGAAAATTCGGCAGGGGGCGGTCAATTGAGAGCCATGAACAAGAATATCATGATTGCGGCGGTCGTTGGTGCTCTGACGCTTGGCGGAACCGCCACCGCACAGGAAGGCGTTTCGGCGCTGAAGGGCCATGACAGCCGCGCGCCGATCGACCTTTCTGCCGACCACGCCGAAGCGCAGGACCGCGCCGACCGCGCCATCTTCGCCGGCAATGTCGTGGTCCGGCAGTCGGGACTGACCCTTCGCACGGCGCGGCTGACCATTGCTTATGCGAGCAATGACGGCATCGACATCAACCGGATCGACGCCAGCGGCGGGGTGACGGTGACCAGCGCGAGCGAAACCGCGCGCGGCAATTTCGCGACCTACGACCTCGACAAGGGCCTGATCACCATGGTCGGCGATGTCCGGCTCGATCGCGGTGGATCCAACCTCAATGGCGGCAGACTGGTGATCGATCTGAACACCGGCCGGGCGACGATGGATGGCGGACTTCGGGGCGTGAACCAGACTGGCGGACGGGTCACCGGTCGCTTTACCGTCTCCAAAAAAGGCCAATAGGACGACCGCGATCCCCATTGTGAACGACGTTCAGCCCCTCGAACAATATGGCGTGAAGCACGCCGCCCACAGCGATGTTCGCGGACTGGACGTGCGCTCGATCGCCAAGGCCTATGATGGTCGCGCGGTGCTGCACGATGTTTCGCTGTCGGTATCGCGCGGTGAAGTGGTCGGGCTGCTCGGCCCCAATGGCGCGGGCAAGACGACGAGTTTCTATTCGGTCATGGGCTTGGTGAAACCCGACAGCGGACGAATTTACCTCGACGGCGCCGATATCACCGGCCTTCCGATGTACCGCCGGGCGATCCTCGGGCTCGGCTATCTGCCCCAGGAAACATCGATTTTTCGCGGGCTGACGGTCGAACAGAATATCCTCGCCGTGCTTGAGGTCAGTGAGCCCGACCGCGAGGCGCGTCATGCCCGACTGGAAAAATTGCTCGGTGAATTCGGGCTTGCCCGGTTGCGCGATTCGGCGGCGATGTCGCTATCGGGCGGCGAGCGGCGGCGCTGCGAGATCGCCCGGTCATTGGCCGCCGACCCCTCAATCATGCTGCTCGACGAGCCGTTTGCGGGCATCGACCCGATTTCAATTTCGGACATTCGCGACCTCGTCAAAGACCTCAAGCAGCGCGACATCGGCGTCTTGATTACCGACCACAATGTCCGCGAGACGTTGGATATCGTCGATCGCGCCTGCATCATCTATGACGGCCAGGTGCTGTTCCAGGGCACCCCCCAGGCGCTGGTCGCCGACCAGGAAGTCCGCCGGCTCTACCTCGGCGAGAGCTTCGCGCTCTAGGGCGCGGCGGCATGGCATTAGGCCCCGGCCTTCAGATCCGGACCGCGCAAACGCTGGTAATGAGCCAGCAATTGCAGGCGGCCATCAAGCTACTCGCGTTGAGCAACATCGAACTGGAAGCGGCGATTGCCGAGGAAGTCGCGAAAAACCCCCTGCTTGAAGTTCGACCTGGCGAAAGCGGCGCAAGCGAGAATGTCGTCACCCGCGAGGATCGCGAATTCGGCGATGAGGCCGCCGATCCGAAGAATGCCGACGAATTGATCGCCGGGCTGGGCGGCACCGAGGACGCTCCGCTCGACGTGGACTGGCGCGAAGCCGCGCTCGACAATGACAGTTTCGCCGACGTCGGCGGCGGCGGCGGCAGCGACGAGGCGTTCGACTTTGATCGCCTCGGCGAGAAGGAAGGCGGTCTGTGCGAGCATTTGCTGGCACAGCTTCGCGGCACTGGCGGAACAGTCGGCCGGATGGCCGAAGCGATCGTCCATGAGCTTGAGGAAACCGGTTATCTGGATACCTCGCTGAGCGTCATTGCCGAGGAGATCGGCGCCAAGCCCAAGGAAGCCGAGCAGGCGCTGGCGTTGGTCCAGACGCTCGACCCGCCGGGGGTTGCAGCGCGCAGCCTGGAAGAATGTATTGCGCTTCAGGCCCAGGCCGCCGATCGTTACGATCCGGCGATGGCGCGGTTGATCGCGAATCTGGATTTGCTTGCGAAGGGCCGGATGACCGACCTCAAGCGGATCTGCGGCGTCGACGACGAAGACCTGCAGGACATGGTCGCCGAGCTTCGCGGTTACGACCCCAAGCCGGGCTGCCGGTTCGATCGCGATTCGACGCCGGCGGCGAGCGAGCCCGACGTGCTGCTGCGCGCGACGAAGAATGGTTGGCACATTGAACTGAACCCCGCGACGCTGCCGCGCGTGCTGGTCAATCGGCGCTACCATGCCGAATTGAAGCGCGGACCGAACGACAAGGCATCCAAGGCATGGCTGAGCGAGTGCCTGGCCAGCGCGTCATGGCTGGTCAAGGCGCTCGACCAGCGTGCGCAGACCATCACCAGGGTCGCGACCGAGATCGTCAAACGCCAGCAGGCGTTTTTCGAACAAGGCGTCGCCGCGCTCCGGCCGCTGACGCTTCGCGAAGTGGCCGATGCCATCGAAATGCATGAATCGACAGTCAGCCGTGTGACGCAAAACAAATATATGTTGTGCGAGCGCGGCCTGTTCGAGTTGAAATATTTCTTTGGGTCGGGCGTCTCATCGGACAGCGGCGAAGGTGCCGCTGCCGAAGCGGTCAAGAACGAGATCAAGGGGCTGATCGACGCCGAAACCGAGATCCTGTCCGACGACAATCTGGTCGACCTGCTCAAGGAAAAGGGCTTCGACCTTGCGCGGCGGACGGTGGCCAAATATCGCGAGGCGATGGGGATCGGATCGTCGATCCAGCGCCGCCGCTCGCGCAAGATGCTGGGCGGTTAAATCGTCAGGCGAGCCCAGACCGGCAGATGATCCGACGCGCGGCGGGCCGCGTCGCTGGCATGAACCCCGGCCGCAGCAATCGAGAAACGGCGATCAACGATGATCTTGTCGAGCGAAGCGACTGGTTTGCGACTGTGAAAGCTGGGGCCGCATTCGGCAATTTCGAACCGCTCGTCGAATGCGCCGAGGCTGGCGCCGTTAAGCCGCCATTCGTTGGTGTCGCCCATGATCACCGTCGGCATCGCGCGATGGCGCTGTTCGACATGGTCGAGGATTTTCAGCACCTGCTGGCGGCGGCGCATGCCCGACAGGTCGAGATGCATGCCGATGACCCGCAATTCGACGCCGTGACATTCCAGTTCCGCCATCACTGCGCCGCGCGGCTCGATATTGGGCAGGTGGATCGCTTCGAGGTCGGTGACGGTGACATGCGATTTCACCAGGATTGCGTTGCCGTGCCAGCCGAGGTTACGGAAATCGAGTTTGCGGAGCGAGGCGGTAAACGCGTGATCGGGCATCTTGTCGACCAGTTCACCGTGGAGCCGGCCAAGCAATTTGGTGTGCGTCACGTCGAAATCGACCGCGCGGTAAAGGCCGTGATCGTCGATCAAGGCGTGCGGCACCGCGGCGCCGCGCGTCCCGACGCGCTTGTCGGCTTCCTGCAGTGCGACGACATCGGCGTCGATTTCTTCGAGCACCTGCAAAACGCGCGATGGATTGCGACGCCGGTCGAGTCCAACCGCCTTGCGCATATTGTAGCTGGCGACGGTAAGGGTGGGGCGATCGGTCATCGAATGGCCAACCGCCCGTGCATCCCCAAGTTCCTCAAACGTCCAGGTTCGCGACGCTCAACGCGTTGTCCTGAATGAATTCGCGGCGCGGTTCGACGACATCACCCATCAGGCGGGTAAAGATTTCATCGGCGATATCGGCCTGTGCGACTTCGACCCGGAGCAGCGAGCGGTTAGCAGGGTCGAGCGTGGTTTCCCACAATTGTTCGGCGTTCATTTCGCCGAGACCCTTGTAGCGCTGGATGCTGAGACCCTTGCGGCCGGCCGCGAGGACACCGTCGAGCAATTCGGACGGACGCGTGACGGGGACCGACTTCTTGACCTCGGCTGCGTCTTCGCCTTCTTCGCTGTCGGCTTTCGCCGCGGCCTTCATCGTCTTGAGGACGGCAGGCTTGGCATAAGCGTCGGCCTGCTCAGCGGCGAGCGTGTGCAGCTTGCGCGCCTCCGCCGATTGCAGGAAGCCGGGTTCGATGATCGTCGCATCGGTGACGCCGCGCCACTTGCGGCGGAACAGATAACCGCCGTCCTGCGCGAGTTCCGCCGACCACACCGCTTCGAGATCACCCTGCGCCTGCCAGCCCGAAACCAGCTGAATCGCCGCTTCGCGCTTGGTATCTGACAGATCTGGGGCAAGTGCGCCGCCGATGGCGAGCGCCTCGACCAGCGAGGGATCGTACTTCTTGGGCGCATAGCGCATCAGGGTGCGCATCCGCCGGGCATGATCGATCAGTGCCCGCAAGTCCTTGCCGGTGCGCTGTTCGGCCCCATCGAGGACAAGCCCGTCGAGGCCGGCTTCGACCAGATATTCGTCGAGCGCGGCATCGTCCTTCAGGTACACTTCCGACCGGCCGCGCGCGACCTTGTAGAGCGGCGGCTGGGCAATGAAGAGATGCCCCGCCTCGATCAATTCCGGCATCTGGCGGTAAAAGAAGGTCAACAGCAGGGTGCGGATATGCGCCCCGTCGACGTCGGCGTCGGTCATGATGACAATCTTGTGATAGCGCAGTTTTTCGAGGTTGAATTCCTCGCGCCCGATCGACGTTCCGAGCGCTTGGATCATCGTCCCGATTTCCTTCGAGCCGAGCATCCGGTCGAAGCGCGCGCGCTCCACGTTGAGGATCTTGCCCTTGAGCGGAAGTATCGCCTGATAATGACGGTCGCGGCCCTGCTTGGCAGAGCCGCCGGCGGAATCGCCTTCGACCAGGAAGAGTTCCGACTTGGCCGGATCGCGTTCCTGGCAGTCGGCGAGCTTGCCGGGCAGCGATGCGATATCCATCACGCCCTTGCGCCGGGTCAGTTCGCGCGCCTTCTTCGCCGCTTCACGCGCGGCGGCGGCGTCGATCGTCTTCTGGATGATCGAACGGGCATCGGCGGGATGCTCTTCGAGCCATTCGGCCATCTTGTCGCTCATCAGCGATTCAAGCGGCTGGCGAACTTCTGAGCTGACCAGCTTGTCCTTGGTTTGCGAGCTGAACTTGGGATCGGGCAGCTTGACCGAAACGATGGCGGTCAGGCCTTCGCGCATGTCGTCGCCGGTCAGCGTGACCTTTTCTTTCTTCAACATCCCCGATTTCTCGGCGTAATTGTTGAGCGTGCGGGTCAGCGCGGCGCGGAATGCCGCCATGTGGGTTCCGCCGTCGCGCTGCGGGATGTTGTTCGTAAACGGCAGGACATTTTCATAATAGCTGTCGTTCCATTCGAGCGCGACATCGATACCGATGCCGTCACGTACCGCCGAAATGGCGATCGGTTCGGGGAATAAAGGCGTCTTGGCGCGGTCGAGATATTTGACGAACGCGGCGATCCCGCCTTCGTAATAAAGCTCGACTTCCCTGCGCTCGTCGTGACGTGCGTCGGCAAGCACGATGCGGACGCCCGAATTGAGGAAGGCGAGTTCCCGGAAACGATGTTCGAGCCGGTCGAAATCGAATTCGATGATCTTGAAGGTGTCGGGGCTGGGCAAGAAGGTAACCTTGGTGCCCTTCTTTCCGGCCGGGGCCGGTCCGTTGACCTTGAGCGGCGATTCGGCGTCGCCGTGGCGGAAGCGCATCCAATGTTCCTCGCCGTTGCGCCAAACCGTCAGCTCGAGCCATTCGCTCAAGGCGTTGACGACCGAGACGCCGACGCCGTGGAGACCGCCCGACACCTTGTAGGCATTGTCGTCGCTGCTGTTTTCGAACTTTCCGCCGGCGTGGAGCTGGGTCATGATGACCTCGGCCGCCGAAACGCCCTCTTCCTTGTGGATGTCGACCGGAATTCCCCGGCCATTGTCCTCGACCGTGACCGATCCATCGGGGTTGAGCTGGATCAGGATTCGGTCGCAATGACCGGCGAGCGATTCGTCGATCGCATTGTCGCTGACCTCGAACACCATGTGGTGGAGGCCTGAGCCGTCGTCGGTATCGCCGATATACATGCCCGGCCGTTTGCGGACTGCGTCGAGGCCCTTGAGCACCTTGATGCTGTCTGCGCCATATTCACTGGTGTTGGGATCGTTTGCCATAAGTCCGTATATAGGGAGGTGAAGAGGAAATGTCTCCCCGCGCGTACGCGTACGTACGCGCGCGAGGAAGGGGTGATGGGACATTTCCGTCGCTTTTGCGTTTCCTTTGGGAAGAAGCAGGGGGAATCATGCCTCATTGGCAATGGCTGGCCGGAAATCTGGCGAAGAAAATCTGGTTTCGTGCGGCATTGATTTCGCTGCTTTCGGTGGCAGGCGCGCTGATGAGCGCGGTGCTTGCGCCGTTTATACCCTACGATCTCAGTCTGAAGATTGGCGGCGGCGCAGTCGACAATGTCCTGACCATCCTGGCCTCGTCAATGCTTGCCGTGACGACTTTCTCGCTGACCGCCATGGTCGGGGCGTTTTCCGGCGCGGCGCAGAATCTCACGCCGCGGGCGACCCAATTGTTGATTGAGGATTCGGCAGCGCAGAACGCGCTTTCGACGTTCCTTGGCGGGTTCCTGTTCGGCATCGTCGGCATCGCGGCGCTTTCCACGGGCATCTATGGGGATCAGGGGCGCGCGATCCTGTTCATTTTCACGATGGCAATGATCGTGTGGATTGCGATTACCTTGCTTCGCTGGATCCAGACGCTGTCGCATTTCGGGCGGGTGCCCGACACCATTGCGCGGGTCGAGAAGGCGGGAATTGCCGCCCTAAATCGGCACTGCGGCCCGGTCATCGCCACGGGACGCGCCGATCTCGATGTGCCTGCCAATGGTCATACGGTGTGCGCGCGCGAGACGGGATATGTCGCGGTCATCGATACCGAGGAATTGGTCAAGATCGCCGAACGGACCGGCAAGCCGCTGCACGTCATCGCCCCGCCGGGACGCCTCGTCGATGCGCGAACACCGCTGGCCTGGACGGTGGCCGAACTGAAGAATGACGATGTCGACGACGTGGTCGGGGCGTTCACCGTCACCCGGGAACGCTCGTTCGATCACGATCCGCGATTTGCGATGATCGTCTTGGCCGAAATTGGCTCGCGTGCGCTTTCGCCGGCAATCAACGATCCGGGAACCGCAATCGCCGCGCTCGTATCGGGGCAGCGAATTGTCGAAAAAATCGATCTGGCCAACGAAGTCGCGCCGGAACGGGTCGTTTTTCCGCCCCTATCGGTCGAGGAAATTGTCGAAGACTTGTTACTACCGATTGCACGCGACGGTGCGCCAATCGTCGAAGTCGGAATCCGGATGCAGCATATGCTTGGCTCTCTTGCCAAGGCGTTCCCCGAAAGCAGGCCTGCATTTCGGCAACTTGCCGATGATGCCTTCGAACGCGCGTCGTGCGCCAGTCTTGCCGACCCCGATCGGGATCGGCTGACCAAGGCGCACGCCGCCGCATTCGGTTAGGCGCGGGCGCTGCCGCCTTCGGCACGGCGCGGACCGCCGGGACCACGGCGACCCTGGAACGGACGCTTACCGCCATTGCCGTCGGGACGACGGGCCGGATGGCCATCGGCGCGCTGCGGATGACGCTGCGTACCGCGGGCCGGTTCACCGCTGCGCACCGGATTGCGGACCGGGCCGCGGGCTTCACCCGGGACTGATCCATCGGCGCGCTTGGGCTGATATTGCGGCTTGTCGCTGCGCGGGCCGTTGCGGTGATCGCGGCGCTGGCCGTCGGCGCGGCGATCGGACTTCATGCCATGCGGCGAACGGCGTCCACCGCGGCCATGATCCTGTCCATCGTCAGCCTTCTTGGCCGGCTTGAGGCGCTTGATCGCGGCGACGGTTTCCATGAAACCTTCCGGAAGCGCGGCCTGTTCGATCTTGATGCGGACCAACTTTTCGATGTCGCGCAGGTTAATGCGCTCATCGGGGCTGCAGAAGGCGATCGCCTGTCCCTCCGCGCCGGCACGCGCGGTGCGGCCGATGCGATGGACATATTGTTCGGGAACGTCGGGCAGGTCGAAATTGACGACCAGGTTGACGCCCGGAATGTCGATCCCGCGCGCGGCAATGTCGGTCGCGATGAGGACCGGCATGCTGCCACTGCGGAAGGCGGCAAGCGCACGCTCGCGCTGGGCCTGGCTCTTGTTGCCATGGATCGCACCGGCCTTGATGCCGGCTGCCTCCAGGAAGCGGACGATCTTGTCGGCGCCATGCTTGGTGCGCGAGAAAACTAGCGCGCGTTCGACCGGCGTGTCGCCAAGGACGCGGGTGAGAAGTGCCTGCTTTTCAGCCTGATTGACGAGGGTGACGGTCTGACCGATCCGGTCGGCGGTGGCCGCGACGGGGGTCACGGCGACTTCCGCCGGATTGGTCAGATAGGCGTCGGCCAGCTGACGGATCGACTTTGGCATGGTGGCTGAGAAGAACAGGGTCTGGCGCTTGGCCGGGATCAGCTTCACGATCCGCTTGAGTGCGTGGATGAAGCCAAGGTCGAGCATCTGGTCTGCTTCGTCGAGGACGAGGATTTCCAGCGCCGAAAGGTCGAGCGCGCGCTGGTCGACCAGGTCGAGCAGGCGGCCGGGGGTGGCGACAAGAACGTCGAGCCCGCGCGACACTTCGCGGATCGACTTGGGCACCGGGATGCCGCCGAAGACTACACCAACGCTGATGTGCTGGCCCTTGGCATAGGTCCGCGCACTCTCGGCGATCTGGGCGGCCAGTTCGCGGGTCGGGGCGAGCACCAGCATGCGGGCGCGGCGCGGCGTCGGGCGGCCGGTGCCGGCCGCGACCAGGCGATCGAGCGAGGGCAGCATGAAGGCTGCGGTCTTGCCGGTGCCGGTCTGGGCGATGCCGAGCAGGTCGCGGCCCGACAAGACGGTCGGGATGGCCTTGGCCTGGATCGGCGTGGGTTCGTTATAATCCTTGGCGGCGAGCGCATCGATGAGCGGCTGCGAGAGGCCAAGATCGGTAAATTTGGTCACGGTAATTCCAATGTGCAAAACGAACGGCCGCGCCGAAATTGGCACGGTCCGATCGGGGTTGGGTTGAGCACCCCGCGTGAATTGGGAAGCCGGTAAGGTCCGGGTCGAGGCGCGGGCCGGTCGTCTTTTCGACCGTTCACGCCGCTTGCTAAGCGCCTCGTGTTGCAGTGCGATATAGACACAAACGCGCAAAAGTCCAGTCAGGCGCGTTCGACGGCTCCATCGACGACGTGAAAGCGGGTTGCAGCCCCGATCCCGTCGAACAGCGAATCCTCGGTCGCGGTCATCCAGACCTGCCCGTTTCCGGACAATCGTTCGAACAAGGCGGTGCGGCGATCGGGGTCGAGGTGGGCGGCGACCTCGTCGAGCAGGAGGATCGGCACGAACCCCCGCTTGCTGGCGACCAGCCGGGCATGGGCAAGGACGATCCCGATCAACAGCGCCTTTTGTTCGCCGGTCGATCCGAGGGCGGCGGGTTGCCCTTTGAGGAGATAGGTTACCGCCAGATCCTGTCGATGCGGCCCGGCGGTCGCCCGCCCCGCCGCCGCATCGCGTCCGCGATTGGCGCGCAGCGCCGCGGCAAGATCGCCGCCGTCCCAGCCATCGATCGCCAGTCCGGCGCGCGGGAAATCGGCGTCTGGCAGCGCGGCCAAAGTTTCGCCCAGCGCTTCGACGGTCCGCAGTCTGGCATCGGCCAAATGCTGGCCATGATCGGCCATTCCGACTTCCAATGCCTGCAACCAGGCCGGGTCGGCGGCCTCGGGATCGCCAAGCAATTTGTTACGCGCCCGCATCGCCGCTTCATAGCGCGACGCATGGTGGGCATGACCGGGCTCGATCGCGAGCACGAGACGGTCGAGGAAACGACGGCGGCCACTCGCGCTGTCGGCAAACAGCCGGTCCATGGCGGGAGTCAGCCAGAGCACCGACAATCGTTCCGACAGCGCATTGACCGAGGCCGCCGCGCCATTGATCCGGACCTGCCGCCGTTCGGGCGCAGCAGCGAGCGTTCCGGTGCCCAATTCGGTGCCATCCGTCATCCGCGCGGCGACCGAGAAGCCGCCCGGCCCCGCTTGTCTTGCGATTTCTGACAGGGGTGCCCGGCGCAAGCCACGTCCGGGGGTAAGCAACGATACCGCTTCGAGGATATTGGTCTTGCCTGCACCATTGGGGCCGCTGAGCAGAACGAATCCTGGTGACACATCGAGCACCGCGTCGGCGTGATTGCGCAGGTTGGTCAGGGCGAGGCGCGACAGCGACATCATTCGGGTCTAGCCAAGCGCAGCCGATGCGCCTAGGCCATGCTGCACTGCAACAAAGGAATTCGCGATGTTCGTCGACATGGTTCGCTTGTGGAATCGCGGGATCGAGGCCCAACGGATGCTGACCGAGACCTGGTCGAGCGCCGCCTCGGTGGTCTCCCATCGCAGCGACACGATCGCAAAAGCAATCGAGAATCCGATGACCGGCGATTATCGCGAACTGACGCAGATGGTCGGCGAAAAAGTCGAAGGGATGACCGAATCCGCGGGCGCGGTCATGGCCGACTGGGGACAGTGGCAGCGTTTGTGGTCGGCGCATGTCTCATCGATGATGGGCGCCTTCACGGCTGCCAACGGTGGCTTGATCGCTGCCCAGCGCGTCGCGACGTCCGGCGAGAAGCTGACGTCTCTTGCGCTGTCGAGTTCGGTCCGGGCGCTTGCCCCGATCCACCGCCGCGCGACTGCCAACAAGCGTCGGCTGTCCCACAAGCGGTAAGCGGGTCAGACCCGCATCGGCATCAGGACATAGAGCGCGTTGCTGCTGTCGCTTTCGCGCAGCAGCGTCGGCGCCGCGGCATCGGCGAGATGGACTTCGACCGTGTCGCTTTCGATCTGCTGGAGGATGTCCATCAGATAGCGGGCGTTGAAGCCGATTTCGAGCGGTTCGGCGCCATAATCGGCGGCAATTTCTTCGGTTGCAGTGCCGCTTCGGGGCTGGTCACGGACAAGGTGACCTTGTCGCGATCGACACTCATCTTGACCGCGCGGGTTTTTTCCGAGGCGATCGTCGCAACGCGATCGACGCCCTGTGCGAAGCTCTTCGGATCGATCTTCAGCAGCTTGTCGTTCCCGGTCGGGATGACCCGATTGTAATCGGGGAAGGTGCCGTCGATCAGCTTGCTGGTCAGCACCGCACTGCCAAGACCGAAGCGGACCTTGGTCGCCGACAGCGACATTTCGACGGTTCCGTCGACCTCGTCGAGCAACTTGCGCAATTCGCCGACGCATTTGCGCGGGATGATGATGTCCGGCATCCCATCGGCGCCGTCGGGCTTGTCCATCGTGACGCGGGCAAGCCGGTGACCGTCGGTCGCGGCGGCCTTCAGCTTGTCGTCGGCAACGTGAAGGAAAATCCCCATCAGATAATAGCGCGTCTCTTCCGACGAGATGGCGAAACGCGTCTTGTCGACGATCTGGCGCAGGGTCGCAGCCGGAAGTTCGAAACGGGTCGGCAATTCGCCTTCGGCGATGACCGGAAAATCGTCGCGCGGCAGCGTCGAGAGATTGAACCGAGCGCGGCCGGCAACGACCTGCATCTTGCCATCGGCGGCGGTCAGTTCAACCTGGCTGCCCTCGGGAAGCTTGCGCACGATGTCGAAAAAGGTGTGCGCCGGCACGGTCGTGGCACCGGCCTGGTCGACCTGCGCCGGGACGCTTTCGTCGACCTGGAGGTCTAGATCGGTCGCCATCAGGCGGATCGAGCCGTCGTCCTTGGCCTCGATCAACACATTGGAGAGGATTGGGATGGTGTTCCTGCGCTCGACCACCGACTGGACATGGCCCAGGCTCTTGAGGAGAGTCGCCCGTTCGATCGTCGCCTTCATGCCGCTGCTTTCCGTTTCCTGCCCCTGGACGGCCCAGCCGGAGATGCGGGCCCGTTGTGGACCCGGTTATAACCATCCGAGGGCGCGCCGCCAGTGGTAAAGAGCGGGAAATCGCGCGGAACGTTCAAGCCGACGCGCGTTCGTCCACGCTAGCGGCGTCGATCCGCTCGGATGCATTCGTCGCCGATTGGCGATGATTTGCTTACTCAAAGGTCCAAAGTGAAGCGGGCGAGCCTCTGAGGAGCCCGCCCGCAACCATTTTTCCTTCTGGCATAGAAGATCAGGACGGCATCAGCACGCCATCGACCTGGTGAACGACGCCATTC
>JBDTMR010000024.1:0-14076 GCA_039934175.1 Sphingomicrobium sp. | reverse complement strand
TCGGCTGCAACGAGACATCGGCCATCAGGAAGACGGTCTCGATATCGTCGTTCAACTTCTGGTTCATCCCCGCCATTTGATATTCATATTCGAAATCCGCGACCGCGCGCAGGCCGCGCAGGATCGATTTGGCGCCCTGGCTTTCGGCGAAATCCATCAGCAAGGCGTTGAAGGTCACGACCTTCACATTGGTGATATCGGCGACTTCCCGCTCGACCATGGCAACCCGCTCCTCAACCGAGAACATCGGCGATTTCGACGGGTTGGTGGTAACTCCGACCACCAACGTGTCGACCAGGTGCGTCCCGCGACGGATGATGTCGAGATGGCCCAGCGTGATCGGATCGAATGTGCCCGGATAAACCGCAATACGTCCTCTTCCCTGGCCAACGCTCATCGGTCACGCTCCGTAATGTAGCGGGCAATGGCGCGAAGCAGGTCGGCTTCCTCGCCATGATCGCCGAGATGTTCGATCGCCTGCTCGACCAGCATGTCGGCCTGTTGGCGCGCACGGTCTGCGCCAAGCAGGGAGACGAAGGTCGCCTTGCCCGCGTCCGCATCCTTGCCGACACGCTTGCCAGCGGCTTCCTCATCGCCCGAATGATCGATCAGATCGTCGGCGATCTGGAAGGCGAGGCCGATGTTTCGCGCATAGCCGCGATAGGGCGTGCGCGAGTCATCGGGCAGGCGCGCCATGATGCAGGCTGCTTCGATGGAATATTCGATCAGTGCGCCGGTCTTTAGCTGCTGGAGCCGGGTGATTGCCGGAAGGTCGAGCGTGTCGCCTTCGGCGGCTAGGTCGAGCATCTGGCCGCCGCCCATTCCGTCGAGACCCGACGCGCGCGATAGTTCGAGCAACAATTCGCAGCGCACGAACGGGTCCTCGTGGGTCGCATTTTCGGCCATGATCTCGAACGCCAGATCGTGGAAGCAATCCCCCGCGAGCACCGCGGTCGCTTCGTCATATGCCTTATGGACGGTCGGCTTACCTCGCCGTAAATCGTCATCGTCCATGCACGGCAGATCGTCGTGGATCAGCGAATAGACGTGGATTGCCTCGATCGCCGATCCGGCGCGGATCGCGCGGCCTTCGTCGATGCCGAACAATCGCGCGGCCGCGACCGTAAGCAATGGCCGAAGCCGCTTGCCGCCGCCAAGCGCGGCATGGCGCATCGCATCGAACAGGCGCGCACGGCCATCAGCGGGAACGGTCAGATAATGCGAGAACAGGTCGTCCACCGCCCGGGCGATCCGGCGACTTTCGTCGGCGACCGATGGGAGTGGGCGATCGATCATCTCAGTCGGCATCGAACGGGACCGTGCCCTGGGGCTTTCCATCAGGGCCGAGCGAAATCTGCTCGATCCGCTCCTGCGCCGATTGCAGACGGGCCTCGCAATGCCGCTTGAGGCGGTCGCCGCGCTGATAAAGCTCGATCGACTGGTCGAGCGGCGCAGTCCCCTGTTCGAGGGTGCGTACGATCTGTTCGAGCTCGGCCAACGCGGCCTCAAAACTCATGTCGGCGATGTTATCGGCTTCCATGGCTTAAATCCTGTCGCCAGCGGCGGGGAATGGCAAGCCGGCGATCAACGCTTGAACGGATCCTTGATGCCCGGGACGATCTCGTCATTCTCGATCACGTCGCCGCGCGCTTCGGCTTCGGCATCGGCAATCGCCTTTTCGGCATCGCGGGCATGCTGTTCGCGTTCGGCGCGCAATTCAGTGATCAGCGCTTCGCGATCGCCGTCGAGGCGGGTGTCGACGCGTTCGGCCATGCCGGCCGCCTTCTGGGCCTTGGCGACGGCGGCATCGAGTTCACGCTGTGAGGTCAGGCCGAGGGTGACCGGATCCTTGGGCTGAATGTTGGCCATGTTCCAATGGCTGCGGTCACGGATCGCGGCGATGGTCGTGCGCGTGGTGCCGATCAGCTTGCCGATCTGGCCATCGGTGACCTCGGGATGATTGCGGATGATCCAGGCGATTCCATCGGGTTTGTCCTGACGCTTGGACACCGGCGTATAACGTGGACCCTTGGTCCGGGTGACCGCGTCGGACACCTTGATCATCTTGAGTTCGTAATCGGCATCGGCCTGGCCGCGCTCGATTTCCTCATGATTGAGCTCGCCCGAGCGGATCGGGTCGCGTCCCGTCAGCTTGGTGGCTGCGGTGTCGTCGGCAATCGCCTGCACTTCGAGAATGTGAAGGCCGCAGAAATCGGCAATCTGGGTGAAGCTGAGCGAGGTATTGTCGACCAGCCAGGCGGCGGTCGCGTGGGGCATGAGCGGCTGGGCCATCTCGAATCTCCAAAAACAAGAAGGGCCGCCCCTTCCCGGAGCGGCCGAATATTGAAAATCGGTCTAGTCGCCTTCACCCGCGAGGGCAAGGCTGAACGAATGCATCATTCCACCGTCAGGACGATCTTTCCAACATGATCCCCCGATTCCATGCGGGCATGGGCCTTGGCGGCATCGGCCAGCGGAAAGGTCGAATCGATGACGGGTTTCAAACGATTGCCCTCGACATAGGGCCAGACGGTCTGTGCCAATTCGTCGGCGACCATTGTCTTGAAGGCCAGATTGCGCGGACGAAGCGTCGACCCGGTCAGGATCAGCCGGCGCCGCATGACATCGGGGATCGAGACTTCGGCTGTCGCGCCGCGCTGAAAGGCGATTGAAACATGACGTCCGTCGTCGGCCAGGCAGGCCAGGTTGCGCGCCACATAATCCCCGCCGACCATGTCAAGCACGACGGCGACACCCTTGCCTTGCGTCGCTTCCTTGACGACGGCGACGAAGTCCTGGGACTTGTAATTGATTGCAAGGGAGGCGCCCAATGTTCTGGCAGCAGCGCATTTTTCGTCGCTTCCGCAGGTTACGATCACGGACAGGCCAAACAGATTGCCGAGTGCGATCGCCATCGTCCCGATTCCGCTCGTGCCGCCATGGACCAGCACGGTGTCGCCATCGACGGCATAGCCGCGCTCGAACAGGTTGACCCAGACGGTGAACAAGGTCTCGGGAAGCGCTGCCGCATCGGTCATTCGCAGGACTTCGGGAACTGGTAAGCACGTCCCGGACGGCGCGATGCAATATTCGGCGTACCCACCGCCTGCGACCAACGCGCAAACGCGCGTGCCGATATGGTGGGTTGCCCCCTCGCCCGCCGTGACCACCGTTCCGGCGATCTCCAGACCCGGGATATCGCTTGCCCCGAGCGGCGGCGGATAGAGACCCATCCGCTGCAGCACGTCGGGACGATTCACTCCCGCGGCGGCGACCTTGACCAGCAATTCGCCGGGACCCGGCGTCGGGACCGGACGCTGCTCGACCTGGAGCACGTCGGGACCGCCGGGCGAGGTAATGGCGATCACTCGCATTGAACTGGGGATATCCACGACGCGCTTATTGACAGCCGCTTGGCGTCGGTCAACGCTGTCGTTCATGGACGAGGAAGACGATTTCAAACCCGGCCAGCCGATTGTCGATCTCGGCAAGGAGGACCTCGACCCGTTGTCGCTCAGCGAGCTCGACCAGCGGGTCGACCGCCTTAAAGCGGAAATTGCCCGCGTCGAAGCCCATAAGGCCAAGGCCAGTGCCCATCGCAGTGCCGCAGATGAGCTGTTCCGCAAGGGCTGACCGTCCGAAACGACGAAACGGGCGGCTTTGGCGCCGCCTCCCCTTGATTGCCCGCGCCACCCGTCCGACATTGGACAGGTAAGGAGAACCCATGGCCATTTTCGTTCGCGCCCTTGAACAGACCCTATCCAATGCGCTTGGCGAGGCATCGAAGCGTCGCCACGAATATGCGACTCTCGAGCATCTGCTGATCGCCCTGATCGACGACGAGCATGCCAGTCAGGTGATGACCGCCTGCGGCGTCAATCGCGATGAATTGAAAGCGACCGTCAAACATTATCTCGACAACGAGCTTGGCGCCTTGGTCGCGGACAGCACGACCGATCCGACTCCGACCAGCGGATTCCAGCGCGTGGTCCAGCGCGCCATCCTTCACGTGCAGTCGTCAGGTCGCGACGAGGTCACCGGCGGCAACGTTCTCGTCGCTCTATTCTCCGAGCGCGAAAGCTACGCCGTCTATTTCCTGCAGCAGCAGGACATGAGTCGCCTCGATGCAGTGACCTATATCAGCCACGGGGTCGGCAAGGGCGAACCGGCCGCCGAACCGCGCGACAACAATGGCGCGTCCGAGGAAAAGGTCGAAGCCAAGAGCGACAAGAAGGAAAGCGCGCTCCAGCAATTTACGGTCAACCTCAACGAAAAGGCCAAGACCGGAAAGATCGATCCGTTGATCGGGCGCGGTGCGGAAGTCGACCGGACCGTCCAGATTCTTTGCCGCCGTTCGAAGAACAACCCGCTCTACGTTGGCGATCCTGGCGTCGGGAAGACGGCGATTGCCGAAGGCCTCGCCCGCAAGATCATTCACGGCGAAGTGCCCGACGTGCTGAAAGGCGCGGTGATCTACTCGCTCGACATGGGCGCGCTGTTGGCGGGCACCCGCTATCGCGGCGATTTCGAGGAGCGGCTCAAGTCGGTCGTCACCGAGCTGGAGAAAATGCCCGAGGCGATCCTGTTCATCGACGAGATCCACACAGTGATCGGCGCCGGTGCAACCAGTGGCGGGGCGATGGACGCGTCGAACCTGCTCAAGCCTGCGCTTTCGAGCGGTGCGATCCGTTGTATCGGATCGACCACCTACAAGGAATTCCGCAACCATTTCGAAAAGGACCGCGCCTTGCTGCGCCGGTTCCAGAAGATCGACGTCAATGAACCCACGGTCGAGGAAACGATCAAGATCATCGCGGGCCTGCGCTCAAGCTTCGAGGAGCATCATAGCGTTCGCTACACTCCCGACGCCATCAAGAGCGCCGTCGAATTGTCGGATCGCTACATCCACGACCGTAAACTGCCCGACAAGGCGATCGACGTAATCGACGAGGTCGGCGCGATGCAGATGTTGCTGCCGCCGAGTCGCCGCAAGAAGACGATCACCACCAAGGAGATCGAGGCGGTCGTCGCGACGATGGCGAGAATTCCGCCGAAAAGCGTGTCGTCGGACGACAAGCGCGTCCTGGAATCGCTCGAAGCCGATCTCAAGCGGGTCGTGTTCGGACAGGATATCGCGATCGAGAAATTGGCCAGCGCGATCAAGCTGAGCCGGGCCGGACTGCGCGATCCCGACAAGCCGATCGGCAATTATCTGTTCAGCGGCCCGACCGGCGTCGGCAAGACCGAAGTCGCACGGCAATTGGCGCACGTCATGGGCATTCCGCTGCAGCGTTTCGACATGTCGGAATATATGGAGCGTCACTCGGTCAGCCGCCTGATTGGTGCACCGCCGGGTTATGTCGGCTACGATCAGGGCGGCTTGCTGACCGACGCGGTCGACCAGCAGCCGCACAGCGTCCTGCTGCTCGACGAGATCGAGAAAGCGCACCCCGATCTGTTCAACATCCTGCTGCAGGTGATGGACAACGGCAAGCTGACCGATCACCACGGCAAGACCGTCGATTTTCGCAACACCATCCTGATCATGACGACGAATGCCGGCGCCGCCGACATGGCGCGCGAAGGCATTGGTTTCGGTGCGCTCAATCGCGAGGACGTGCAGGAAGACGCCATCAAGAAGATGTTCACGCCGGAATTCCGCAACCGCTTGGATGCGATCGTGCCGTTCGGCTACCTGCCGCCGGCCGTGGTTGCCCGTGTCGTCGACAAGTTCATCCTTCAGATGGAAATGCAGCTGGCCGACCGCAACGTCCATATCCAGCTTGACGATGAAGCGCGCGAATGGCTGACCACCAAGGGCTATGACAAGCTGAACGGTGCGCGTCCGATGGGCCGCCTGATCCAGGAAAAGATCAAGCAGCCGCTGGCCGAGGAATTGCTGTTCGGCAAGCTGGTCAATGGCGGCGAGGTCAAGGTCCATATGAAGGAAGGACAGCCGACCTTCGAAATCGTGTCGGCCCCGCCAAAATCTACCAAAACCAAGTCGGCGGCGAAGAGGCCACCGGCAAAGGCCCGGGCTGCCAAGACGGAAAAGCCGAAGGGATAACGTCCGCCACTTGCGCGGCTCGCTTTATCTGCTTTGTTACGTCGCCTGAACAACAGGGGGCAGACAATGAAGGTATGGCGAGTCGCGCTGGCGGCACTTTCGGTGGGGACGTCGGGCATCGCGCCGGCAGCACCGGCGGAACGAGACAACCCCGCCTTCGCCGGCGGCGATCTGTTCAACCTGTCTGCTGCAAGCGACGCGCAGATCAGTCCGGACGGCCGGCAGATCGCTTACGTCCGGCGCTCCAACGACATCATGACCGATGCCGCGCGCTCGGCCATCTGGCTGGTCGATGTTGCGACCGGCGAACAACGCCCGCTCGTCGCCGGCAACGGCAATCACTTCAGTCCACGCTGGTCGCCCGATGGACGACGCCTGGCCTACGCATCGACCAGCGAGGGCGGTGCTCCGCAATTGTTCGTTCGATGGATCGACACTGGCCAAAGCGTCCGGATCACCGGCCTTCCCGACAGCCCATCGGGAATCGCCTGGTCGCCCGACGGTCGTCGGCTCGCTTATGCAATCAACGTGCCCGACGATGGCCCCAAATTGGGCAGCGCTCCACCCAAGCCCGAAGGGGCTGAATGGGCCAAACCGCTCGAGATTATCGACAAGGTCACCTACCGCGCGGACGGGGCCGGCTACATCAAGCCGGGCTTCGACCATATCTTCATGGTCGATGCGACCGGCGGCGCGCCGCGCCAACTGACGTTCGGCGCCTTCCACGACGGCGCGCCCGAATGGGGCAAGGATGGTCGAACCATCTATTTCTCGGCGGTCCGCAAGGCCGATTGGGAAACCAAACCTCTCGACAGCGAGGTCTATCGCCTCGACGTTGACAGCGGTGCGATCACCGCGCTGACCAGCCGCGACGGGCCTGACGCCAACCCGCGCGTTTCCCCCGACGGATCGCGCATCGCTTATCTCGGATATGACGATCACAAGAAGGGCTACGAACAGTCTGGCCTGTACGTCATGGGAACCAATGGCGCAGGCATCCAGCGCGTCGCGGTCAACCTTGATCGCGACATCCAGGAGATTGCCTGGGCCGCCGATGGTCGATCGATTTTCGCGGCCTATGAGGAGGACGGATCGGTCGCGGTCTCGCGCGTTGCCCTGAATGGCGGTGTGACTCCGATCACCACGACGGTCGGCGGCGGGGGGCTCGACCGGCCTTATGCCGGCGGCGGCTTCAGCGTGTCGCGCGGCGGCTCCATTGCCTTTACCACCGACAGCGTCAGCCGACCGGCCGATGTCGCGGTGGCAAGCGGTGGCAAGACCCGTCAGTTGACCCGCCTCAACGAACTTGCGCTTTCCGACAAATCGCTTGGCACGGTCACGACGCTCGACGTGCGGGCACCCGATGGCGGCAAGGTACCGACCTGGGTGGTGCTTCCCGCCGGATATGATCGCAGCAAGCCGATCCCGGCGATCCTGGAGATCCATGGCGGGCCTTATGCGTCCTATGGCCCGCATTTCTCGACCGACTACCAGCTCTATGCGGCGGCGGGATATGCCGTAATTTATACCAATCCGCGCGGCTCGACCGGCTATGGCCAGAGCTTCGCTGACGGAATCGAGAAGACCTATCCAGGCAGCAATTACGACGATCTGATGGCGGCGGTCGACGCGGCGGTCGCGGCGGGTATTGCCGATCCGCAGAACCTCTTCGTCACCGGCGGATCGGGCGGCGGGATCCTGACCGCCTGGATCATCGGCAAGACGACGCGCTTCGCTGCTGCGGCGAGCCAGAAACCGGTCATCAACTGGACCAGCATGGCGCTGACCAGCGATGGCGTCCCGTTCTTCGGACCCTATTGGATGGGCGCGCTGCCGTGGGAGAATTACCAGAGCTATTGGGCGCGCTCGCCGCTCAGCCTGATGGCGAACGTCAAAACACCGACCCTGGTCGTCGTGGGAAGCGAGGATTATCGCACCCCTGTTAGCGAGTCCGAACAGCTCTATTCGGCGCTCAAACTGGTTGGAGTCCCGACGGCGCTGGTCAAAGTTCCAGACGCCAGTCACGGCGGTATTGCGGCGCGGCCAAGCCAGTCGGCGGCCAAGGCAAGTGCGATCATCGCCTGGTTCGATCGCTACCGGAAACGCTGAGGGTCTAGCCAACACAGGGTAGCGCGCTAAGCTGGGGCCAATCGTTCCAGGAGAATCCCATGCGTTCTATTCGTTTTACCCTGCCGTTCGTTGTTGTGGCGGGGCTGACCGCCTGTGCTACCACCACTCCCGAGCCCCTGCTGATCCCGCCATCGGAAGCGTCGCCGTCCACGCCGGCGGCGTCCTTTGCGTTCGAACCGCAGCGTTTCAGCGAACACGCCCGAATCCTGGGTTCGGACGAATTCATGGGCCGCGCACCGGCCAGTGAGGGTGAGGTCAAGACGATCGCTTATGTCAGCGATCAGCTTGCCAAGGCGGGACTTGAACCCGGTGGCGATCTTGCCGGTGGTCGGCGTAGCTGGACGCAAGCGGTCCCGCTGCTCAAGAGCGAATTTACCGCTGCTCCGCACGTTTCGATGACGCTGGCCGGCAAGGCGATGCCGCTGACCCAAGGCGAAGAGATTGCCGTGCGCTCGCCGACCAATGGCGACAAGGCGATGAAGATCGACGCTGCCGACCTTGTCTTCGTCGGCTATGGCGTCAAGGCGCCTGAGCGCGGCTGGGATGACTACAAAGGACAGGATCTCAATGGCAAAATCCTCGTCATGCTGGTCAACGACCCCGATTTCGAGGGTGGCGAAGGGGAGTTCGGCGGCAAGGCGATGACCTATTACGGTCGCTGGACCTACAAATATGAGGAAGGCGCGCGGCAGGGCGCCAAAGGCGTTCTCGTCGTCCACGAGACCGAACCCGCCAGCTACGGCTGGGCAACGGTCAAGAACTCGAACACCAACGCCATGTTCGACATCGTCCGCGCCAACCCTGGCGCGGTTCACCCGCCGCTCGAAGGCTGGATCCAGCAGGACCTCGCCGCCAAATTGTTCGCAGCAAGCGGCACCAGTTTCGACGCGATGAAGGCCGCGGCGAAGCGCAAGGATTTCAAGCCGGTCGCGCTAAAGGCGAAGCTCAACGTCCACGGCGATGCCAAGGCGGAAGTGATCACCTCGCACAATATCGTCGGCCTGCTGCCGGGCCGGTCGCATCCCAACGAAACCGTCATTTACACTGCGCACTGGGATCACCTCGGCGTCGGCAATCCCGATGCCAAGGGCGATACGATCTATAACGGCGCCATCGACAATGGCACCGGCGTCGCCCAGGTGCTGGAGCAGGCGCGCAGCTTTGCCGCCGGTCCTCGCCCCGAACGCTCGGTCGTGTTCCTGTTCGTCACCGCCGAGGAAAAGGGGCTGCTCGGTAGCGAATATTATGCCGCCAACCCGCTCTATCCGGCGGCGCTGACCGCAGGCGTCATCAACACCGACGTGATGGGCATACAGGGTCCGGCGCGTGACTATTCGATCCGCGGCAACCAGAAGTTCGGCCTGCTAGACCTATTGGTCGACGAAGCCGGCAAACGTGGTCGCCGCTACACGCCAGACCCCCGGCCCGAGGCGGGCGGCTTCTTCCGCTCTGACCACTTCACGCTCGCCAAGGCGGGAATTCCGGCGCTGAGTTTCTCGCCGGGTATGGATTTGGTCAACGGCGGCGTACTGCGGGCGGAGGCCTGGGCGAAGAACTACACCGCCAACATGTACCACCAGCCCGCCGATGAATGGTCGGCGAGTTGGGATTGGACCGGGGTCGCGGCGGATGCCGAGCTGCTTCATGCCGTCGGGTTGCGGCTTGCGAACAGCCGCGACTGGCCGAACTGGAGCGCCGACAGCGAATTCCGTGCGGCGAGGGACAAGACGGCAGCACAGCGCAAGTAAGGAAGCGGGAATGGCCATCGACTTCTACACCAACCCGATGAGTCGCGGGCAGATCGTCCGCTGGATGCTGGAGGAAGTCGGTGCGCCTTACACGCAGCATATCGTCGACTATGCGGTGATGGGCGACGCGGAATACACCGCCGTCAACCCAATGGGAAAGGTTCCCGCGATCGTCCACGACGGCAAGACGGTGACGGAATGCGCGGCGATCATCGCCTATCTGGCCGATGTCTTTCCCAATGCCGATCTGGCCCCGCGCGACGCGGAGAAAGCCGATTATTATCGTTGGCTGTTTTTCACGGCGGGGCCGGTCGAACAGGCCATCACCGCGCGGACGTATGAGTTCGAACCGACCGAAGAACAGGGCAAGTCGGTCGGATTCGGCAGCTTTGAACGGACCGTCAATACGCTGGCCCACCATTTCGCGGACCATGACTATGTATGCGGCGATCGCTTCACCGCTGCGGACGTCTACGTCGGCAGTCAGGTGCTTTGGGGGCTGATGTTCGGCACCCTTCCCAAAATGCCGTCGTTCGAAGCTTATGGAGCGAGACTGTCGACACGCGAGGCTTATGTTCGCGCCAAGGATATCGACGGAAAGCTGATCGCAGAAATGCAAGCCGCGCAAGGATCCTGAGCATGACCGACACTATTCGCCAGCAAGCGATCGCGCTGTACAATCAATTTACCCACGAAGGCATGAATCGCCGCGATTTCATGGCGCGGATGACGGCGATTGCGGGAAGCGCGGCGGCGGCCGAATTGCTCGTCGCGACGATTGCGGCAAGCCCGGCCGCTGCGGCAATAGTGGTGCCCGACGACAAGAGGCTGGTGACCAGTCGCGGACCGCTGGGCTTCGGCAGCAAATATTCCGGCTATGTCGCTGCAACGCGCGGCGTTGCAAAACGCGGCGTGGTGCTGGTGATCCACGAGAATCGCGGTCTCAACGCCCACATCGAGGATGTTGCGCGGCGGCTGGCGCTGGCCGGTTTCATCGCCGTCGCCCCCGACCAACTGTCGGCGCAGGGGGGGACGCCCGCCGACGAGGACAAGGCGCGCGACATGATCGGAAAGGTTGATTTGGCCGAGGCGGTCGCGGACACCGTGATGCTGGGCGCGGCGCTGAAAAAGGGCCTCAAGCACAGCAATGGCAAATTGGGAATCGTCGGCTTCTGCTGGGGCGGCGCTTTCGTGAACCGGGTCGCGGTTGCGGCGGGCAAGACGCTGGATGCTGGCGTCAGCTATTACGGCCCTGCCCCCGATCCGGCGGAAGCGGCCAAGGTCGAAGCGCCGCTGACAATCCATCTGGCCGGCCTCGACGACCGCGTCGCCAAGACCGCATTCCCGTGGATCGATGCGTTGCGAAAGGCCGATAAGAATGTGACTTATTTCGGCTATGACGGCGTCAACCACGCCTTCAACAATGACACCTCGGCAGAACGCTACAACAAACCCGCCGCCGATCTGGCCTGGCGACGCACCCTCCGCTTCTTCCGGAAATATCTCGGCTAATCGCGAGTTTCCAAGGGTTCAGGGCAAAGCTTCGACGAAGCGTTTATGGGGTAGCCGAAGGCTAGTCTTTCTTTGCCCCGCGCATGCCTCGATCGCTGAGAAAACGCTGACCGCGGGCCTCGTTCGATTTTTCGAGCAACCGATCCGATGTTTCAGAGGCTGCCTCAGGCGTCAAATTCACATCGACGCCGTCGGGCCCGTCGACGGAAACGACGCCATTTTCGGCTGTCACGACACTGGGCTCGTCGTAGGTTCGATCTTTGCTCATCGTTGTTCAACGCCAGACAAGGGTTTCAGGTCCATCGCAGCGTGGAAGCGTCGGCGACGCCGCACGATTTCGACATCACGCGAACCCTTCGAAGAACGTCCTAATCATCCTTCGGATATTGGGCCTGGGTTTTGGGACCTTTGACGGCGTCGGCGTCGGGATCGTCATGACCCTTCACACGTTCGACCGTCGGCTCCCCGCCCAAGGCGGCGTGAAGTTCCGCCCGCGTCCCGACCCGCGTTGCCACATGGCCGCCGGATCTGCTGCCCTGCCCCGGCGTCGGAAGATCACCGGCCTTGTCGATCAGCTCGTTATCCGAGTGAATGGGGGGGCGCTTGGTCATGGATATTCTCCTCAGCTGCTATCCTTAGCACGGGGGAGGAGGTCCAACCTAAGTTATTCCGAATGAAGGCAAATCTCATGACGGCTTCACGCCGCTGACTTCGGAAAATTGCGAACGAAAAGGGCCGGCGGATTGCTCCGCCGACCCTCTCGATCATCCTTGGCAGGACCGCGCGGGGCGGGCCGCCGATCAGCGTCGTTCCTAGTTGCGGTTGCCCATGAAGCTGAGCAGGAACTGGAACATGTTGATGAAGTCCAGATAGAGGCTCAGTGCGCCCATGATGGCCGTTTTGCCCATCATGTCGCTGCCTGCGACCTGGAAATAGATGCTCTTGATCTTCTGCGTGTCATAGGCCGTGAGGCCTGCGAAGATCAGCACACCGATCGCACTGATCGCCATCGCCATCGCGCCCGATTTGAAAATGAACGCATTGAGCAGGATCGCGACCAGCAAACCGATCACGCCCATCACCAGGAACGTGCCGAGCCCGCTAAGGTCGCGCTTCGTGGTGTAGCCGTACACCGACAGACCCAGGAACGCGGCGGTGACCGCAAAGAAGGTCTGCGCGATCGAAGTGTTGGTGTAGATCAGGAAGATGGTCGACATGGACAGGCCCATCAGGGTCGCAAACGCCCAGAACAGCATCTGCAACGTGCCGGTCGACATTCGATTGACGCCAAAGCTCATCGCGAAGACGATCGCGAGCGGCGACAGCATGATCAACCATACCAGCAGTCCGCCCGACGCGAAGATTTGCGCCGCCATGCCGCTGCTTGCGAACAGCAATGCAACGATGCCGGTCAGCGCGACGCCCGACGCCATGTAATTGTAGACCTTGAGCATGTAGGATCGCAGCCCCGCATCGCGGGCGGCGCGCGGCACGCCTACCGAAATCGCCGGGTCGAAACCGGACGAGGTGGTACGGGGGTCAAACTGGTTCTGCATTTCTACTCCTCTTCCCGAAGGAAAGCCTTCAGGGACAATATATCGGCAATGTTGCCGCTCTGTTCAAGGAAAACCGGTCGTCGCGCTGTCCGATTTCGACTAACGGCGGGTGATGATCCGCCTGTTCGTCGCCCTGCCCTGCCCGCCCGAACTGGAAGATGCACTGATCGAGGCGCAAGACGGGATCGAGGGAATGCGCTGGGTTCCGACCGAAAATCTGCATTGCACGCTGCGTTTCATCGGGGAAGTCGAGCGGCCGGTCGCGGAGGATGTCGCGGTGGCACTGGAGGGAGTTTCGGCGACATCGCCGACCATCCGGCTAGCGGGGGTCGGCGTGTTCGACCGTGGCCGAAGCGGCGCGGTCTGGGCCCGCGTTGCCCCCAAGGAGACGATCCAGGCGCTTCACCGCAAGATCGACCGCGCAATCGTACGGTGCGGATTGAGGCCGGAAGGTCGATCTTTCATTCCGCATATTACGCTGGGCCGGTGGAGCCGAGGCCCCGTGGAAAGCACGAGATGGGCCGATCGCTGGGCCGGGCTTGAAAGCGCGCCGGTCCGGATCCCGGATTTTCAGCTCTACGAGAGCGTTCTGGGAAACGACGGACCGACCTATCAACCCCGACTCTCGATCCGACTGCGATCGTGACGCTTGCGGCGGTTGTTTCGAAGGCGTCGAACCCCATCTAGGTCGTTCGCGTTGATCATCCGACGGCCCTTGCGCGCCGTGAACAAATCTGGAACAAACATCCGGCCATGCTGACTCATATTTCGGTGCGCGGGGCGCGCGAACATAATCTCAAAGGGGTTGATATCGAGATCCCGCGCGAGAGCCTGACGGTCATCACCGGCCTGTCAGGATCGGGCAAATCGAGCCTCGCGTTCGACACTATCTATGCCGAGGGGCAGCGGCGATACGTCGAATCGCTGTCGGCCTATGCGCGCCAATTCCTGGAGATGATGCAGAAGCCGGACGTCGAACATATCGATGGCCTGTCGCCCGCCATCTCTATCGAACAGAAGACGACCAGCCGCAACCCGCGCTCGACGGTCGCGACGGTGACCG